>NZ_JAEUFG010000009.1 GCF_018588585.1 Bacillus sp. SM2101 | reverse complement strand
ACGGTAAGTACCTTGCGCTTCCTTAGTGGTTGGTCGATGTGTACCCCCACAGTGGACTTTCACCACCTAGATAGTTGCCATGCCTGGCACACTAGAAAAAAGAGTACTCAATTTTCATGAGTACTCCAAGAGGGAGGAAAATTTGTGAACATTTACTTATTGTGCGACATGGATGACAAAGTAACAATTATTCAACCATGTTGTTTTTATAGTGTGTCGCATTTGTACAATAATTATGCAAAATAAAGCAGTCATTGAAGAATGAGTTCAAACTTACTTTGTAGCAACATATTCAACTTTAATACACCTATCCATAACAACAGTGTATCCTTTATCATTTAAAAAATGATATGCTTCTTCATTAATAAGTCCTAATTGAGCCCAAAAAACATCAGCATCTATTTCTACAAATTCCTTTGCAACGTCATAAAGTTTCTCTGACCGACGAAATACATTAACGATATCTACATGACCTTCAATCTCTTGAAGAGATTTCACTGCTTTGACACCTAATACTTCATTAACAGTTGGATTGACTGGGATGATTTCATATCCTGCATCCTGCATAACTTTACTAACTTTGTAGGATGTTTTTTCTGGATTGGCAGAGAGACCAACAACCGCAACCCGTTTACTTTTTTTTAAGATTTCTCCCAATTCTTCTCGATTTGGAATTTCAATTGCCATCTAATCATCTCCATGTATTAGTTATATACTTATTGTATCACTATCACCTTAAGCTCAGAAATAGAAATGCTTACGTATTTTAAAACAAATCACTATCCAATCTTATCTATTTACATACAAAGTACAAACCAATGTTACACCTCTTACTTTTGCGTGACTTGGATATGTTTTAACGAGTCAGAAAGGGCAGTCCAAGCACCTTCATTACCAAACGTTCTAGCCCAAGTAGCTATACCTGCCAGCTGATACGAATGTACAATTTGAGCTCTCTTTTGTAATGAATAGTCATTTTCAATCCAAATTTTATACATTGCTTGTTCTTTTTCATCCATATATTCGACGTAGTATTGTCCAGATTTTTCGTCATATGCTGGTTCTAAATTACGTTCATTCATCCACTCAAGGACAAATTCAATAGAATGCGCCTTTGAAGATACTTCTATTTCACCATTATCATTCTCTTTCTCTTCCCATATTCGTGTATATAGTGGGACACCTAAAATTAATCTGTCGTTAGGAATCACTTCTAGTATTCTTTCTAGATTATTTTCCACCCAAGGAAAACTTGCTACACTACCTGCAATAGGTGACGATGCCCAGTGTTCATCATACGCCATAACCATCATATAATCGACAACATCGGCTAGCTTTTCTCTTTCATAAAACTTAGACCAATTCTCACTTTCAGATATAAAAGTAACATCCATGCTTACTACTAGCCCTGCTTCATGCAAGTAAGGTGTTGCTTCTCTTACAAATTGTGTGACGAGTGGTCCATCTTCCAAATTAACATTTTCAATGTCAATGTTGATGCCATCTAGCTCATACATTTGACTGTATTGAAGTATTTGGCGAATAATTTTTTGTCTTGTATCAAAATCTTTAAATGCTTCATGGGTTTTTTCAGGGTCAAAATCGTTAGAAAATACAGCCCATACTTGATAATTACGTTGTTTAGCCCATTCGGAATATGCCGTAGATCCCAAATTTGTAACATCTCCCTCATTATTTTTCAGCGAAAACCAAGTGGGAGAAACTACATTTAAACCGTCCATCTGTGGCATTGTTGATGTATCAGGATTTTTAGAGTACACAGCTTCCCAAGTTAAATTTATAGGCCCATCTATTAACATTCTTTGTTCTGCACGCAAATCTCTCGATAAATTAACCGTCGTCGGTTTGTTTAAACTTATCGAATTCTTTTTAATATACCCTGCAATCCCGTTTTCCTTTCTGATGAAGTAATATTCACTATGATCATCTTTTTCAATAACAATAGATTCATTTCCATCTAACTCCGCAACGTATTTTGACTTAAGAGATGGCTCTACCCTCAATCTTGATTCATGCTCATTTAATTTATCTTTTACAACACCTGTTAACAATGTTTGACCGTGTTTTTGAACAATAATAGCGGATGTTTCATCATTCAGTTTCACTTCTATTGGATATATTTGTAATATTTGATCAATATTAATATAACGATCACCTGCTTCTGTAACTAAAGCAGGTACCTCTAACTTAAATGGTTCTTCATTTATAAAATAAGTTAACGACTCTGAAGGAAGCTGTAAAACTTTATTACTCGTAGTAATAATAATAGAGTTCGAGTTTTCATCAAAAACAATAGAAGAATCTATTTCTTCTTGAATAAATGAAAATGGGAAATAAATTGCGTCATCAACAACATACGCAGTAGACATCATCTCGCCTTCAAAAATAATGTCATTTTCCGCCTGAAAGTATTCAACACTTTCTGTTGAAGGTAATAAATAAATATATAATAAAATACTAGATACTATCATAATTAAAGATATACTTAATCCCATTACAATATAGGGTGTTTTAGTTTTTTTCTCTTTATAGGTTTCAAGCCTTGACATAAAATCCCCTCCTATCGACATATTACGCAATAAATCACAAATTGAAAAGAATAAATTCTTCCTTTCTTATAATTTTTTTTATGTTCATGAAATTGTATGGTGTTTTTAGATAGAAGTGGTAAAATGAAAGAAATAGAAACGTTGTTATCAAAGGAGATTCATAAATGTCAGAAGTAATGATTATTGTAATTGCATATCTATTAGGTTCCATCCCATTTGGGCTTATAGTTGGAAAAATAGGGTATAATATAGACATACGTGAACATGGGAGTGGAAATTTAGGGGGTACTAACACCTTTCGTGTATTGGGGAAAAAAGCTGGGATAATCGTAACTCTGGGTGATATTTTAAAAGGAACGTTAGCTGCACTACTGCCTTTTCTCATTGAAGTTGATATTCACCCACTATTAATCGGATTATTCGCATCAGTCGGTCATATGTTTCCAGTATTTGCAAAGTTTAAAGGTGGTAAAGCAGTAGCGACATCGGGAGGTGTTCTGCTAGGTTATCAGCCGTTGACTTTCTTGTTCGCTGTAATCGTATTCTTTCTTCTTTTGATTATGACAAGATATGTTTCACTCTCCTCTATGCTTGCAGGTGTTTTAACAGTCTTTTATAGCTTTTATACAAAAGATGTTCCGTTAATTATCGTAGTTAGTGTTTTAACAATATTTATTATTTATCGCCATAGAGCTAATATATCGCGACTAATTAATAAAACAGAACCAAAAGCAAAATTATGGTAACGCTTTAAGTCCAATCATACATAACATTTTTTCTCAAAGCTCTTTTCGTAAACATTGTTGTTTTTCACTACAAAATCAAAGCATGATGAGTATAATGTGAACTCAATAATTGTAAAATATAAAGGATGTCACGAGCTATAGATGTATACGTGCTTAAATTTTAGAACGTAAAGCAACAATCATTGTTTCACAACAACATATTACCATTTATAAGGAATTTCTATGTGAAGTTCCTTTTTTTTGTGGAAAAAAGCGACGTAAAATAAAACAATTTTTAATAATTTAGGACAATAGAACATACTTAATTTTTTCAAATTACATAAACTAACCCATCACCAGCGATATGAAAATTTATTTTACCAACCGTACTGAATTTAAATTAGTAGGTTATATATTTAGCAGATACTGATTTAAGCTTTTTCTTTGAACAAAAATGGAGGGAGAAGGTGTGCTAACATTTTTCTTTATTCTTTTAGGAGTATTTTATCTTTGGTTTTATTTATAGGTATGTAATGAGGGGGAATTCCCCCTTAAAATATACTTTATAATTTTTTTGCTAATTAAACATATTCCTAATTATATATTGCATTTTTATTACCTGATTTTATAATAATTGTTATAATTTATGTAAACAAAGAAATAGAGGTAAACATATGATGTATCGGAAAATTTTGTTCGTTTCATTAGGAACAACTGTAACAGTTTGTATATCCATTTTTAGTTGGTTTTTGTTAACATCTATTAATACTCAAAGCGTTCAGGTAGTTGTTAATACTCATCATAATAAAACTCATCACTTGTCCCAAAAAGACTTTACGACTAGCTTAACGATAGGAGCAGTAGGTGATATATTATTGCATAGTACAGTATATAACGATGCTAAAACATCGGATGGTTATGATTTTACACCTATGATGTCCAATGTATTTCCCCTACTAACAAAACCAGATATTACATTTGCAAATCAAGAATCCATGATTGGTGGTAAAGAGTTAGGAATTTCTACTTACCCACGATTTAATAGCCCTTATAACATAGCTGATACTATAAAGGCTGCTGGCGTTGATATTGTTTCTATTGCAAATAACCATACGCTAGATCGTGGAGAACGTGCCGTATTAAATGCTACTGCTTACTATGATAAAATCAATATGGCTTATGTTGGGGGATATCGTAGTAATCAAGATAAAGAACAACCACGTATACTTGTAAATAATAAGATATCAGTAGGTTTTCTTGCCTATACATATGGAACGAATGGCTTACCTATACCTAAAGGAAAGGAATACTTGGTTAATGTAATAAATGTTACAAAGATTAAAGAGGATATTAAAAAATTGAGGGCGGATGTAGATGTCATCGTTGTAAGTATGCATTGGGGAAATGAATATGAACGGTTCCCGTCTTTTCAACAGCAAGAACTTGCTCATTTACTAGCAAATGAAGGGGCAGACATTATTATAGGTCATCATCCACATGTACTACAGCCAATCGAGTGGATTGAAAGAGATGATAGCTCTAAGAGTATAGTCGTTTATTCTCTAGGTAACTTTCTGTCAGGACAATATAATGACTATAAAGATATAGGAGGATTATTTGAAATAACTGTAACGAAAAGTTTTTCAGGTAATGTAAATGAAATACACTTAGACAATCCAACATTTACTCCTACATATGTATCGAATCAATATCAAAGTAATTTCGAAACACATATTTTAAGTGAACTGATTAGTTCCAACAATGACCATCTATATGAGCAAATGTATAATGATACAATGGAACATATGTATCAATGGCTAGATGAACAACCTTAGCATAATATTTCATAGTAATAATAGGCTCTTTTGTATTTGTATTTATACAACATTACGATAGTAAAAAGAATTTTTGGATACTTATCAATGGATACTTATCATCATATTATAGAAAAGATGCCACGAAACTATTGTTGAATGCTTGCAAGGTAGCCGTATCGGAAGGTGAGGCTGGATCTCACCTCCCTTCTAAGGAAATATTTGAAGCTAGACATTATATAAAAAGACGCTTTTGTTTAGAACGAGAAGCAACAACCATTACGAAAACAGCTTAATAAAAAAGACGATCTGAAAGTAAAAAAACTTGAAATTTTCTTTCAGACGTAACGGCTGTCTCAATAGTATATGTGGTGGCTATGGGATGCCTTTTCTTCATGTTATTGTAAAAGCTTTGTCAATTAACTAATATTTCTCTAATCCATTCCGACATAAAATATAATTATCGTTGATTTTTTACCTTTTCATATGCTTCATGCCATTCAGGAAAATATTTAGCTATACTGATTGGGCGGAAAGAATCTTTTTTTACACACACATGCTTCGTCGTGCCACATACAGCTAACTGGCTTTCGGAATTGGTAATTTCGTAGCCATACACAACTCTCAACCCATCATATTCTTCAACCCAAGTTGTAATTTCTGCAATTTCTCCATAACGTATTGGCTTTTTATACGAAACATGTGCTTCAAGAACTGGACACAAAATTCCATCATCCTCCATTGCTGCATAGGAAAATCCTAAATCTTGAATATACTTTGTTCTGCCTACTTCCATCCATGTTAAATAATTTGCATGATTAACAACCCCCATTTGATCTGTCTCAGCATAACGAACTTCTATTTTTTTCTTTGATTTTAACAACCTTAATTCCCCCTATGAATTATAATGCTATTTTTATAATTTTAATTGTTAGGCTCTTTTCGTAAACTTATGTTACTACTTTACTTGAAATAGCAATATGATGAGTTTTATGAGTACTTAAAAATTTTAAAAGTAGAAAATGCCACCAACGCTACAAGAATGCGTGTTTAAATTTTAGAACAAATTGCAATAATCAATAAGAGAACAGCCCATTGTTATTTTACATGAAGAGAAGAGCAAGTAAAATATCGTACTTATAAAAACACTACACCATATATGTGAAATAAGCATGAATAAAGTTGAGTCTCTGTAAAAATGTCTATATTTATTTTTAGAAAAAGTATGTTCAAACAACAGTTACAGAATCACTATTTTCACAACAACCTCATTAAACAATAAAAGACATGAGCCCGGTTATTCCCGAAATCATGTCTTAAATGTGACTTAATTGTAGCTTTAAAGTCTTCTAGGTTGGCCTTTGGGGAGAATATTACTTATAACCGTTTTCACGGTCTTGAGCTTCATCTTTAATTTCTTCTCTCATCGCTGCAATGCTTTCTTCTCTACGTTGATTTTTTGCCTCGATTTGCTCTCGTTCTTCATCACTAGCAAATTCCATCGTATCATGTGCTTCCTCAATATTTTCAATCGTATTTTGCACCATATCTTGTAACTTTTCTACATTATCACTACGATCATCAGGCTTTGGTCTATTAGTCAATACTAACCCTCCAATACAAATTGTATATTGTACATCACTAGTGTGTTTCAAACCTCTTGAAATTATGATTAGAAGTCCGTTAAAAAAATCAATGAAATTGCTTTTGTTAATTACATATGAATGACTGATGTGTATGGTATGTTTTTCTAGCGTCTAGAGAAGAAAAGATGCACCGAACGTTTAGTATATTCATGTATTACTCTTTAACGGACAGCAATGTTTAGATGTAAGTTTCAAGTTAATTCATAGGCTTTTTTCAATATTGTTAATGTTTAAAAGTAATACACCTACACTTTAACAAAGTGGCACTTTTTCAACTTTATATTGATAATGAACTAACAAAATACCCTCGATATGGTAAAGGTTAATAAATAAATTCTAGTAAAAAAAGCTAGAAGCGATTTCATGCCTCTAACTTATTTATGACTATGACAACTTTTGCTATAGGAGAATACATACAAATATTGAACCTTCTTATAATTAACTAATTACTAAGGGCTCTAAAGCACAATATTTAATAACTTCATTCACCTTTTGTTTGAATGACATCTGGTTTGTCACCAGATTGATCTTGCATTTTTTTCCCTTTATTACCACCGAAGCCTCTAGGCTGAGTTCCGATATGATTTGGTGTATAATGACTACGTTTATCATTAAACTGTTTTGCCATGTATAACCCCCCCTTTTCATCATTTATTATGGTCAAGTTGACCTTATTCATGTATGAAAGGAGCAAATGTTTTCATCTGTAAAACTATTGGATTTTTCTGATCATTTTCTGTTCAAGCTTTAATTCAATTCTCTCTAGTGCCTCTTGATCTTTTAATAATTCTTTTTTATTTTCTCGTACCAATTCCTCAAAAGTAACTTTTTTAATTTTTCGCAATTTTCTCACCATCCTTTATATATTATTTTAACGTTAGTATTACCCAATAAACGTATAAATTATTACAACTTTTCGAAAAATCATTATTATACAAACACAAAAAAAGAAACTATCTTTGATAAGTTTCTTTTCCTCACTTTTCACATTTGGCTTTTTTTGCAAAGATTGTTGTTCATTCAAAAATATTAATACTAAGTCGATTAACAATAGTGACATCTTTGCTACTATTGCAAATATTGAGCTCTCTTAAAACTCCATAATGTCCTTTTACCATTATATATAACAACAAAGTTTATAAAAAAAGCCTTACATTTTGTAGCATACATCCTACAAACGTTTATTTTCTTTATGAATTAGCAAAACATCGTTTCTAATTCATATCATCAACAAACTTTTCCATCTTTTCATAAGACAGTTGACCCACAAACTTATTTCTAATTATCCCATTACTATCAATAAAATACGTAGTAGGGATTGATAATACTTGAAAAATCCTATTTGCCTGATCATCTTCATCTAACAGAACAGGAAAAGTCATTTCATATTCATTCACAAAACTCTCAACATCATATTCTGGATCAACATTTACCGCTAAGATCACAACATCAGAGCCGTATTTTTCATGAAATAACTGAAAATCAGGTATCTCTTCTTTACATGGTGGACACCAAGTTGCCCAATAGTTCACTATTACTTTTTTTCCCTGTAGATCAGAGAGCTTAATTGATTCTCCAGTTAATGTAGGTAATTCAAAATCAGGAGCCTTATTTCCTACTGCAATACCTTCAACAGCAGCTTCTGCGTTACTAGTTTTTTCATCAACATCAACGATATCAGTACCATTTCCAACATGTTTGGCAACTTCTTCAATGCTACCATCTTTCCCAGCAGATACTACTTGCCAAATACTTACTCCAATAAAACCGATTATTAAGATCCCAGCTATTATTTTTTTCATTCCAACGCTCCTTAAATACCATGGTGAAAAATCATGTAACGTTATATTGTTTATTATAATTGTTTATATGTAATAATAATATTTCTCTTTATAAACATTTTATGACAAGCTCTATTCACACACTTAGTTGCTTTTTTCCTTACATAGAGTCACTGATGTATATTATAGAGCTTTTATAGTCTTTAGTGAAGAAAAGGTGCCTCGAACGTTAATGATATTTGTGTTTAAATTAAATCTTATTACGAAAAGCAATTATAAATGTGGACATTGCCGTTAACTAAGCCTCTTTGCTTACACTTTGTTGCAATTTTTCTTACTATAACTCACCGATGTATATTATAGAGATTTTATAGTCTTTAGTGAAGGAAAGATGCCTCGAACGTTAATGATATTTGTGTTTAAATCTTATTACGAAAAGCAATTATCAATGTGGATATTGTCGTTAACTAAGGCTCTTTTCTTACACTTTGTTGCTTATTTTCCTTACATAGAGTCACTGATCTATATTATAGTACTTTTATAGTCTTTAGTGAAGAAAAGGTGCCCGAACGTTAACGATACTAAAGACAGCTATCAATACCGAAATAGTCTTTAACAAGGCTCTTTGCGTAAGCATTATTGCTTTTTCCACTTACATTTAGTTACTAATCTATATTATAGAATTTTTATTATGTTATAAACGTGCTTAGATCTTATTATTAAAAAACAATATATGTGTAAACTGTAAAAATAACCTTACAAAAAAGCGTCAAAAATCAACGCTTTTATTGTAAGTAATTCTAATGTTAATGATTTGACGGCTCAGCAACTTTCACTAATAATTTGCCTAAGTTTGTACCTTTAAATAAGCCAATAAATGCTTCAGGTGTATTCTCAAACCCTTCGATAATCGTTTCTTCATATGTTAATTTTCCTTCTTTTAACCATTGTGCTAATTGTAGAACCCCTTCGCTTGCACGATGTGCATAATCACCTACTAGAAACCCTTTCATTAAGGTGCGGTTTTTAATTAAAGTAGTTTGAATGCGAGGTCCAATGTCTTCTTGCAAATTATATGCAGAAATCGCTCCACACACTGGGATGCGTGAATGTACATTTAAATGTTTAAATACTTCATCAGACACATTTCCTCCAACATTTTCAAAGTAGACATCTACCCCATTAGCACATGCGCTTGCTAATTCATCTTTGAAATGTTCACTCTTATAGTTTATAGCTTCATCAAATTTAAGTTCATTTACTAGGTAGTCGATTTTATCTTGAGAACCTGCTATCCCAACTGTACGAGCGCCTTTGATCTTCGCAATCTGCCCAACGATCATTCCAACAGCCCCTGCAGCCCCCGATACAACAACAGTCTCCCCTTCTTTCGGTTCACCAATATCCAGTAAACCAAAATATGCGGTTAAGCCAGTCATACCGAGAATTCCTAACGCAGTCGAAATTGGTGCAAGGGATGGATCAATTTTCTGGAGCTCTGATTCATGGACAACTTGATTTCTAGCCCATTTCTGAAAACCTACAACGATATCCCCTTTTATCAATTTCTCTGACTTTGATTCCATTACTTCACTAATAACACCACCGACGATTGGTTGATGAAGTTCATATGGGGCAGCATAAGACTTCCCTTCCCTCATTCTTCCTCTCATATATGGATCTACAGATAAGTATAAAGTTTTTAAAAGAACTTCCCCAGAATTGAGAGCGGGTAAATTAATTTCTACAAAATTAAAGTTATCATTGTTTGGAACACCTTGCGGCCTTGAAGCTAGTTGAATTTCTTCACTACGCATATTTGAATCTCCTTTCTCTTTCTATACTACAAACTACCCTACACCGTTAGATTATATACTAAACTGTTCTAAACAAAAAAGAAGTTGATTTCATCATAACAATAAAAATATTGAACGTAATAAATTTGGCAGTTAGACTATATTATCTGACCAAGTGTGTTGATAAACAAACAGGTAGTTGTCCCTTTTTCTTCTACTATTCAAACTAATTGATTTATATACGATTTTTACCTATTGCTAGATACTTTTAACAGGGTTGTCATTATATTAATTATAATTGATACTCCTACAATAAGGTCATTTTGATGTCCTTCCTTTTAAGCTAAAAAGCTGTTAAGAGTTTAAGTACTGTATCATAAACAGCTATATAAAGAAAAAGGGCCAGACCTTTATACTATATTATGCAAAAATGTTGGTATACTCCCTTTCACATTATATAGAATTAGTCAGACCCTTTTTAACTTACTTAATATATTCTAAATTATCCGTGTAATTTGTCACGAAGAACCATTTGTAAAATACCACCGTGGCGATAGTAGTCAATTTCAACTTCACTATCAAATCTCACAAGTACTTCGAATTCTTTTTGATTACCCGCTTCATCAGTAGCTGTCACTTTTACATGGTCTCGTGGGCTTACAGATTCATCGATAGCAACTTCGATTGTTTCTTTCCCTGTTAACCCTAAGCTTTCAGCACTTTCACCTTGTTTAAACTGTAGTGGTAGAACACCCATAAGAACAAGGTTACTACGATGAATACGTTCAAAGCTTTCAGCAATAACAGTTTTGATTCCTAGAAGGTTCGTTCCTTTTGCAGCCCAGTCACGTGAACTTCCCATTCCATAGTCATTGCCAGCTAATACAACAAGTCCTGTATCATCTTCCTTATACTTCATACATGCTTCATATATTGACATGATCTCGCCAGTTGGCCAATGAGTTGTCCAACCGCCTTCTGTACCTGGAGCGATTTGGTTACGTATTCTAATATTAGCAAATGTACCTCTTGTCATCACTCGGTCATTTCCACGTCGAGAACCGTAAGAGTTAAAGTCTCGTGGCGTTACACCTTGTTCTTGTAGATATTTACCAGCAGGAGTATCTTTACCAATTGACCCTGCAGGTGAAATATGGTCTGTTGTGACAGAGTCTCCAAATTTAGCAACTACACGTAAGCCTTTTAAGTCTTGTACTGTACCTGGCTCTTTTGACAACCCTTCAAAGAACGGTGGATTTTGAATATAAGTAGAATCTTCATCCCAACTATACAATGCTTCTTCAGAAGTCTCTATTTCATTCCAACGCTCATTGTCATCAAATACTTGTTCGTATTCTTTTCTAAACAATTCTGGTGTAACAGTTTGATTAACAACTTCTTTTACTTCTTCCATAGTTGGCCAAATTTCGTTCATGTAAACGTCGTTACCGTCTTTATCTTTTCCAATTACATCTTTTTGCAATTCAATATCAACAGTACCTGCAAGAGCGTAAGCAACAACTAATGGAGGTGATGCTAAGTAATTTCCTTTGACTAAAGGATGAATACGGCCTTCAAAATTTCGATTACCAGAAAGTACTGAAGTAACTAATAAATCATTTTTCGCAACTGCTTCTTCAATTTCCTCTGCCAATGGACCTGAGTTACCGATACATGTTGTACAACCATAACCTACTACGTTAAAACCAAGTTGCTCTAAGTATGGGAGTAAACCAGCATCTTTAAGGTATCCAGTAACAACTTTAGAGCCAGGAGCTAATGATGTTTTTACATATTCAGGAACTTGCAAGCCCTTTTCAACTGCTTTTTTCGCTACTAATCCAGCTCCCACTAAAACATATGGATTTGAAGTATTCGTACAAGATGTGATAGCAGCAATCGCAATCGCACCAGTTTCCATCGTTGTCTCATTACCGTTAGCTAATTTGACAGCTACTTTTTTATCAAATTCAGCTTTATCTAACCCAAATCCTTGGTTGCCAGCTTCTGCTGTTAAAGCTGTATTAAATGCTTCCTTCATTTTAGTAAGTGGTATTAAATCTTGTGGACGTTTTGGTCCTGATAGGTTTGCTTCTATTGCTGATAAGTTTATCTCAACCACATCAGTAAAGATAGGATCTTCTGCATCAGCTGTAAAGAACATACCATTAGCTTTACAGTAAGCTTCAACAACTTTCACTTGTTCTTCTGAACGTCCTGTTAAACGCATATATTCAAGCGCTTCCTCATCAACTGGGAAGAAACCACAAGTTGCCCCGTATTCTGGAGCCATATTAGAAATTGTCGCACGATCTGCAAGTGGTAATTCAGCAACACCTGGTCCATAAAACTCAACAAATTTTCCTACAACTCCTTTAGCACGAAGTACTTGAGTTACTTTTAATGCTAAATCAGTCGCTGTAGTGCCATTCGGTAAAGCTCCTGTTAGCTTCACACCAATGACTTCTGGAACTGGAAAATAAGATGGTTGTCCTAGCATACCTGCCTCTGCTTCTATACCACCAACACCCCAGCCTAGAACTCCTATACCATTGATCATTGTCGTATGTGAATCCGTACCTACAAGTGAATCAGGATAAGCTATAAATTCCCCATTCTCCTCTTCAACCGCTTGAACAACATTTGCTAAATACTCTAAATTTACTTGGTGAACGATACCAGTAGCTGGTGGTACAGCACGATAATTATCAAAAGATTTTTGAGCCCAGCTTAAAAATTTATAACGCTCTGCATTTCGCTCAAATTCTAAGTCCATGTTAAAGTTTAACGCATCTGCACTACCTGCTTTATCAACCTGTACAGAGTGATCAATTACTAAATCTACTGGAATTTCAGGGTTAATTTTATCTGGATCTCCACCCATATCTGCCATAGCTTTACGCAGTGACGCTAAATCAACGACAGCTGGTACTCCTGTGAAATCCTGTAAAATAACACGTGATGGCTTAAAAGGTACATCTATGGCTTTTATATCCTTAGTACCCCATTTAGCTAAATTTTCCACATGATCTTTTGTAATTACTCGACCGTCAACTTGACGTAAAACTGATTCCAACAAAACTTTAATAGAATATGGTAGGCGAGTAATGTTACCTAATTTTTGTAAAGAACTTAATTGAAAATAATTATACTTTTTTCCATTAACCTCAAATGAAGAACGTGCTTGAAAAACGTCTTGCTTTGTCATTTGTCCTTCCCCCTGTGTCGAAATTTTAAGAATGTAGTCTCAAAAAACATTCTGAGCGCACATTAATTTGAACATATTATTAATATGTTCAATAATTAGTTGAGAGTATTATCGAAAAATATCATTTTTTCTCCCAATTCTAAATTACTTCTCATCCATCTTAATACAAGGAAGATTATAAGTAAATATCAATAATGTTATTGAAAATGATAAGTTTCCCTTATTATACATATTTTTTCCCTTGCAAATAAAAAATAGTAGTGTATGCAATTTATCAACAAAAATTGTAATTATAAAGATGATGGAGGTGAAGAAATGGGCAAACGTAAAGCAAACCATGTCATCCCTGGTATGAATGATGCAAAATCACAAGGAATGGGTGCGGGTTATAATGAAGAAATGCAAAATGAGCCATTGACTGCTGAGCAAAGAGCAAACAATAAGAAGAGAAAGAAAAATCAATAAAAGATACCAAACCTTTTCGTAAATTTTGATCATGATTAATGCACGAACCTTGTTTTATATAACATTACATCATAAAAATATTCTGAACAAAGTTTCAAGGACAAGTGCCATTTCGCAAGAATACACCGCTTCTCTTGTGAAATGGTTATTTCATTATTACATTAAATAAGTTCAACTCACATCAATTGAATCTAGAAAATTTCAAGAAACACGAAATTAACATGATGAAGACAAAAAAACCTGCTCAGGCAGGTTTAAGGTGTATTATTGATTTCATTTACAATCGTGTGTAAATCTTGCTGAAATTGCTCTAGTTTCGGCTTTTGGTTTTCAGAGGCAACTTCAAGTGCATTATTTATTTGTTCGTAAGCTTCATTTATTTCATTAGATAAATGTTTTAATTCAGATCCATAATCCGCACGATTCTCTACGATATTATTGTATACGTCCCTAACTTCCTCTGTACCTTGTTGTGCAGCTTGAAAAGCTTGCTGTTTATTTTTTTGATAAGGCACTTAATGTCAACTCCTTCAAATAGATGGAACTTTCTTAGCTAGTATAGACAAAGCTTTTCATATCTATTCATTGAATAAAAAAAAACTATACTGTCATCCTAAAAAAGAAGGAGGAGATTTATCCATGGATGAAAATAATACTAAAGGAATTCGTAAAAATGCTCCTGATGGTGAAAACCCTGGTCAGCCTGAGCCATTAGACGGATCGAAAAAAGTAAAAAATCATAACCATACGAGACAGAAGCATAATAAAGGACATGATATGTAAAAAATCATGAAATCCTATGTAATATATCAACTATTACATTTGCCTCTTCTACAGTCACAGTTCTAAAATCTAGTACGACCTTACCTTTATTAATTCTAGTAACAATGCTCGGTGTGCTCCTTCTTAACTGTTGTGATAGCTGTTGAGACGATTTGCTATGGTGCTCTACTGTTACAACATATGTGGGGAGAGTAACTCCTGGCATTGTTCCTCCGCCAATTTCGGATTCATCTTTTAATAAAGCGAACTTATAATCATTTGTTTTGGTGTTAACCGATTCTATAAAATGCTCAGAACGTTGTTTAATCGCTTCGGTCGTTTCCAATATATCTCGCAATGTTGGGATCTCAAGTATATTACCTTTCAAGTATGATAAAAGTGTATCTTCAAGTGCTGCAAAAGTCATTTTATCAACTCTTAAGACTCGTGCAAGCTGATGTTTTTTTAACAGATCAATAAGAGGCTTTTTCCCAACAATTATTCCTGCTTGAGGACCCCCTAATAATTTATCACCACTAAAAGATACTAAGTCAACTCCTTGTTTAAGGATGTCTCTTACTACAGGCTCATTCCCAATGTCATTTTTCTGAAAATCGAATAAACTCCCACTACCTAGATCTTCATAAAATATCATGTCTTGATGCTTTTCTTTAAGCTGTACAAGATTTTGTGTAGGTACTGTTTTAGTAAATCCAATCGTTTTAAAGTTACTCGTATGCACCTTCATGATCATCGCAGTTTGCTCATTAATTACTTCTTCATAATCGTGTAGATGAGTTTTGTTTGTCGTCCCAACTTCCTTAAGGGATACTCCACTCTCCTCCATAATAGCTGAGATTCGAAATGAACCCCCGATCTCTACAAGCTGCCCTCTGGACACAATGACCTCTCGATCCTTTGCTAATGCTCTTAATACTAAAAATACAGCAGCGGCATTATTATTGACAACCATCGCAGCCTCAGCACCTGTCACTTTACTAATAATGTTCTCAATGATGTCATGCCGAGAACCCCTGGTGCCCGAATCAAGGTCAAATTCTAAATTGGAATAGTTTGATGCAATTTCTGCTACTCTCTTTACAGCTGAATCACTTAAGCGGGCTCTCCCTAAGTTTGTATGTAGGATTACTCCCGTAGCATTAACTACCTTTTGTAAATGATATTCAGACATTGACTGTAGTTTAGCTTTAACTTTAGAAAATATATGATCAATCATGGAGGCCTGCCCATGAAATTGAATGATATATTCATTAGATAAAAGCTGTTCTCTCAATTGATTCACTTCGGTTTGAATAACTTGAGTCAACGTTGGCTCGTCTATATTAAACTCTAATAACATAGTAAAAAATTGATTGTTTTTTTGCAATATATGTATTGGTGGTATTTGTCTTAATAAATCAATTCTCATGAAATCTTCCCCAGTCCATTTTTTATCAATTATTTTTAACCATTTTAATTGTTGACACCTTTTTCGTTCAATCATCATATCATATCCAATAGTATATTTCTGGAGGATAATTCAAATGGTTAATAACAAATATCCTAAAGCGATGCAAATCCAGTGTATTGAAGATTGGATGGAGCAATTTTTTCATGACTCTTTCTATCAAATAATTGACGAGCAACAATTTAGAGTTGATTTATTTGAGACTGAACATGAATATATAGTGGAAGCAGAATTACCAAATGTGAACAAACAGCATATTAATATAACTAGACACAATAATGAGGTTTCAATTATCGTTAACAAAGATGAGCAAGAGGTAGTTGAAAGAAACGTGACTCTTCCATTTTCTATTGAATCGAAAGAAATGAAAGCACTGTTTCATAATGACATTTTAGAAATTTATATTAGTAAAGAAGCTAAAACAAATGTTCAAACACAACATATTAACATACAGTAATATCCTATTCATCTTCTACAGTATTTCGTAGAAAATTTGACCGCAAAAATAAGCATCAGTCACAAGCTGTGAACAGATGCTTTTTAAATTGCTCTGATTGCTTTATAAGTGTACCGCTACCGAGATAAATGGGCTATTTTGCAACCTCGGTCAGGTGAAATAAAGTCTCCACATCATACACCAATGTTTATGTTATTTTGAACATGTTCACATCTTATTCCATTTATTCTTTTTGCTCAATCATATTTATAATTTCATTGGGATCCGGATGTTCACCAGTTTCAAGTTTTGAATAAATCTTCTCACCATTAACTGAAACTTCGAAAGCACCACCTGAACTTGGAATAAGCTCAAGACTTGTTATTTTAGAATAAAAATGAGAAAACAACTTCTCTGCGAAACTCGCAGCTCTAGGTGCATAGTTTCACTGCATACAAAATTCTACGGATACTTTGTAATTTTTCACAACTATTCCTCCAGTACTAAATTAATTATTTCAGCATATGCCTAAGTAACATGGGATAGCAAATATTTTGCAACCACTTTTATTGTAGTACATCCATTATTATATCGTAAAGTTACTTAAACTATTGGTTTTTTTTTATTGTCAGTCTATACTTTTATTAACGGAGGTGAAGATGATGAGTGAACATGAAAAAATCCGTTTAACTGCGTTATCAACAAAAGCTGGTTGAGGCTGTAAAATTGGTCCACAAGACCTAGCGCAAGTTTTGCGCTATTTACCTGAACAAAAGAATAATCCAAACCTTCTGGTCGGACATGAAACATCCGATGATGCAGGAGCCTACAAAGTAACTGATGAACTAGCATTAGTACAAACTTTAGATTACTTTACTCCAATCGTTGACGATCCATATATGTTTGGTCAAATTGCAGCTGCGAATGCATTGAGCGACCTATATGCGATGGGAGCTACGCCAAAAACAGCATTAAACATTGTCGGTTTCCCAATCAAAAAACTAGGGGCAGAAATTCTAGCACAAATCTTAAAGGGAGCTGCTGATAAGGTAGCAGAAGCAGATGCACTAATTATTGGTGGGCATTCCATTGATGATCAAGAGCCTAAATTTGGGTTATCCGTTACTGGCTTTGTTCATCCGAATAAAATATGGAAAAATATTGGTGCTACAGCTGGAGACGTATTAGTGATTACGAAACCACTCGGTGTAGGAGTTTTAACAACTGGCATTAAACGCGATAAAACTACACTCGAACAGACAAAACAAGTTACAGCCATCATGGCTCAGTTGAACAAGTTGGCAGCTGATTTGTTACAAAAATATACACCAAGTGCTGTTACTGATATAACGGGATTCGGATTACTTGGACATGCAAGTGAAATGGCACGAGGAAGCAATGTAAGTATGTTAATTGATTACTCGAAAACACCTCTATTAGACGGTGCACATAAGCTAGCACAAAATGGAGTAATACCAGGAGGCTCAAAAGCCAATCATAAGTGGCTAAAACAATTTGTCGCATATGGTACGAACATCACTGAAACTGAACAGTTACTATTATGTGATGCCATTACTTCGGGTGGGCTCTTTATAAGTATGCCTATAAACGAAGCAAAATCGTATGTAGAAGAGCTACATAATAATGGTCTTGAAGACGCAGCCATTATCGGGCGTGTAATAGAAAAAGAAGATCAGTTTATATACGTTCAGTAAGTTTTTACTTTAATTGAACGTATATACGAGAAATAATGGTTAAACCATTACAAACTAAGTTGTTCACAAGCCATGAAATGATTATAGCAAAAGGTCCAAAATGTAGAAGCAGCGGGAATCTATTCTGAACCGCTGCTTCTTATTTGAACCCATACTCTGTTAGAGTCTTCTCTCATTGTATATTTTAATTTATCAATCAGTTCAAGTAATGGTACTAAATACTTCCTAGATAGTTGTAGAACATCTTTAGCGTCTTTAAGCTCAAACTGTTTCGGAAAATGTGAGCGTAGCTTTGTAATAGCTTCTTGTAACGCTATAAAATGAATATAGTATTTATCACTCATACGTACTAGTTTTCCAGTAGATATCAAATAATTTCTTAGTTCTTCAGCTTCCCTATCGGGTAATCCTGATTGTTTTACATATTCTGCCCAAGACAGAACTGTGATTCCGTCCTTTCGGATCGTTTGAATCATATTCTCCATTCGTTTTGACCATTGTTTAGGATAACTAGGAGTAAAGCAACGCATTGAGATAAATTGCTCTTTCTTAATAAATATATCTTGATCAGACGTTTGATTAAGTACAAAATCAAGCACTTGTGTTGGATATTTGGTAGAAAAGTGTTGAAGTAATTCCGCTTTGTTGATTCCTGTTCTTAATGGATAACGAACATGGTAAGTATGTAAATATGATTTCATCTCTTCAATTATATTAAGGATAATAGCATTTAGAGTAACTTGGTTCTTTTTAATAACAACAAACTCTGGATGTAAGACCAATTCACCTACCAGGCGTTCGTCAATCGAACTACGCTTATTAATGTCAGGTATGGAAATGATACCAGCTTGTTCGATCATATCTAGTAAACGTTCTTTCGGAGTCCCTTTCATTTTGCTATGCAACATAGATACTGTATCTTTGCCAAATCGGTATTTCTGACCATTAGGGTCAATTACCCATCCCCCACCAATTGTTTCTACTGGAGTAGGCCTACGAATGATAAAACGATCTCCTCTTGTCACAACCGTAGACTCTGCTAAACGGAGTTGACAGAGAATTTCCGCATGATCTTCATCACTATTAACCTCATTACGATCAAAGAAGACAATTTTCGCCATTATTTCAGCTGTTCCAATGTGGCATTTTACTAGAGACCTTTGTTTTAGTGTGTGCTTAACATGCTTACTAAGTGAAAGTGCAATATCAATCGTATTAGTTACTAAATAAGATTCTGAAGAAGAAACTAACACATCACCACGCTTCACTTCATCACGTAAAGACGATACATTTATAGCTATTCTTTGTCCAGCCCAAGCTTCATCTACTGGTTTGCTATGCATTTGCATTTGCCTTATATTTACTCTTTGGTTTGAAGGTAGTATCGTTACTTGCTCATCTTCCCGCACAGACCCATCAAAAACTGTTCCTCTTACGACTGTGCCTTGACCTTTTAACGTAAAAACTTGGTCGATTGGCAAGCGAAATGCATGTCTTGTATTTCGTGGAGAGATAGTCCGTAATAGTTTAAGTAATACCTCTTTAAGCTCATCTATTCCCTTGTTTGACAAACTATCAACTAAAAGGGCTGGAGCATATTCAAAAACTGTCCCTTGTAACTCTGACTGAATATCTTCTTTAACGAGTTCAAGCATTTCGTCATCTACTGTATCTATTTTCGAAATTGCAATAACTCCATGTTTAATTCCTAAAAAAGATAATATTTCTAGGTGTTCCTTCGTTTGTGGCATGACACCTTCATCGGCTGCAATTACAATAACAACAACATCTATGCCAGCCACTCCTGAAATCATCTGCCTAATAAACCGTTCGTGACCAGGACAATCAATGATTGAGGCCAACATGTTTTCATGAAGGTGCAAAGGTGCAAAACCTAACTCTATAGTAATCTTGCGCTCCTTCTCCTCTTTCAATCTGTCAGTATCTACATTTGTCAACGCTTTCGTTAAAGCTGTTTTTCCGTGATCTATATGACCAGCTAAGCCGATCGTATAATGCTGCTCTGTCATGTAACATCACCTGCAACTCAATCACAATATTACATTGTAATTTCTCTTTGTATGATTTTTAAAACTGATGAAGTAAAAACCTATTCTATGCACCTTTTAGATAGCTATTGGCGAAAAAACTACTAATCACACCATCTTAAAGGCATAATTTTTGAGTGTCAGAACTCGAATACTTGATATATGCCATGACATTTTATTACGCAATGGTAGCTGCTTGTTCTTCTATTGCCCTTTGCATATCTTGGTTAGTTGCACGTTTTTCAACTTCATCTAGTAGATCATGAATCTTGTTTTCAAAATACTGTACTTCTTCTTCTGTTAAGGCATTCTTCATTTTTTCTGTTAGCCCATCAACCTGCTCTTTCTCTGCTTCAGTTAGATGCTTTGCTAATCCTCGCATGAAAAGACCTCCGTTAATTTATCAGTACTGCTATTATATCATAAAAACCTTTAACCGTTAGATCATTCATGCGACTACATTAACCTTTTTTTAACACGTTCAAGTCCATCCACTTTTGTTCTCTCTGTTTTAATTTCTCGATGTAATAATATATTTTCAGCTGCCATTCCTGATAATATTGAAATACCGACTAAATCTGTAACATTACACGGTGAAAATAAATATGTTGTGGCTAATATTGCAGCCACTGAACCTATTAAAAAATCCGCAATAAAACCAACATCATAACCTTTTGGCTGTGTCCTTTTTTTGGGGAAGATGAGAACTCTTTTATTACGAATGAGATGGGCAATAATTCCCGTAACTCCCCCTACTATCGCCGAAATTAACACGGTTTCAAGTAGCATTTCTCACCTCAACCTCCTTTTAGTTGTAAAAGCACTAAAATTCCATTTAACTTCCTTTACAATTTTACAAAACCTAAGCATGTGACTGCATAGATAGCAGTTAATAAAGAGTTAATTCGATATTCAATTGCATAATATAGGTTTGATAGAAATTGGAAGCAATAGTTTTAATAGTGGGTAGATATTTTAATAAATATATTGGGGATTGAATTTATTGGAGTAATAAAAGTAAAGTAGATCTTATTTTTCTTAATTTTCAGTCTTTTTCAAACGTTTCTAAAGCTTGTTCACTGTCCTTTAATAGGCTATATTATTATTTATTATCATAACATATATATAAACATTATTTTCCTTTTTTATCTTATAATTATAAAAATAGGAATATGTACTTGCATAACTCTTGTTTTACTATAGTATTCAAGTACTAGTGTATATATTGTTGGAACAAATACCTTAATTAACATCCTTCAATTAATCACTAGTATTATTATTAATATATAATTATCAGGTTCCTTGAGTTAATCTATTAACCATTAAATTAATATATGCAAAAAATTTCTCTTGCCGATATTATGTAGTGAATTGTATAATGTTACTCGTAAATTACTATTAATAATCTAAACTTTATCAATGTGGGGCTGGGTGTACATCTGGTGAGTGCCACGGTCTTCAAAACCGTTTGAGAGGCGCGTGTCGTCTTTGGTGGGTTCGATTCCCATGCAGTCCCGCCAATACACATTACGGCATAAGGGTTTCTAGTGATTAAAGAAAGACTGGTATGATCATCCGTAATGAAAAACCGTTACAGTCTGGCGATGAAACTGTCCGCTTTCAAAAATTGAAAGGGGCTATTTTTATGCGTAAAAAAACTATTACGAGAAGATACAATCGCGACAATTCCTCAAGAGAACGCGTAGATTTATCGATGTCAATGAGCGAGATGTTCGAACAATTTATGTATCTCAAGAAAGCCGAAGGACTCACAAATAGAACTATCGACGAATACTACATTCACTACGAATATTTTATGCGGTATGCTGAAACTGATCTTCCACGCGAGGAAATGACGACAGAATTATTTTGCAGCTGGATTGCGCACATGATTGAGGAGATGGAACTAGCGCCAGTTTATATTAATATTCGAGTCAGAACTATGAGGGTATTTGTGCGCTATGCGTACGAAGAAAAAGGTTGGATAGACGAGCCGGTACATAAACGGTTTAAACCAATTAAAGCGCCGATAGACATAATAGAAGCATATACAAGTGAGGAAGTTAAGTGAATGATAGGTGTGATTGATGATTAAGTATATACCTCGCTGTAAAGGACGAAACTCATGCCGATTTAGACGATGTTTTTACACTTTGCGTTTTTAATCCTCGTATGATTGTTGACTTTCATTTTAAAGCCGGCGAAGAATGCGGTTAAGGATAAAACTTCGCCTTGCTGAACTAGCAATTGACTCCGTTTAATTATGGACGGGGATTTTTTACTTCTCAGGACGGAAATTACCGCATACATTTGAAAAAACTAATTAACAAAGGAGGTCGG
The DNA here is from genome assembly GCF_018588585.1 of Bacillus sp. SM2101. Classification (NCBI taxonomy): domain Bacteria; kingdom Bacillati; phylum Bacillota; class Bacilli; order Caryophanales; family Bacillaceae; genus Bacillus; species Bacillus sp. SM2101. The sequence continues at coordinate 210,099 of NZ_JAEUFG010000009.1, read as the reverse complement.
TACAAAGATGTTTGCCTATGTAACGAATTTAAGCGATGGTACTGTCTCTGTTATAGACACTAAAACCCATTGCGTGATTGCTACGGTGCAAGTCGGTGCAAACCCTCGAGATATATCCTTCACTCCTGATGGTAAGCTCGCTTATGTAACTAATAGCGGTGATGTTACTGTTTCCGTTATTGACACGAAAACCCATTCTATTATTGCTAATGTTCAAGTAGGTGCGGCTCCAACTTCCGTTGAAATTACACCTGACGGTAAGCTCGCTTATGTGACGAGACGAGGAGATACTATAGTTTCTGTCATTGATGTGAAAACGCACAGTGTGATTACTACTGTGGATGTTGGTGATGGCCCATTTTTTATTTCAGTTACACCCGACGGAAAACTGGTTTATGTGACAAATTCGGCCGCACCGGGTACTGTATCCGCTATTGATGTTAAAACGCACTCTGTTATTGCGACTATAAATGTTGATGGATTTCCACAAGATGTCAAATTTACACCTGATGGGAAACTTGCTTATGTAGCTGGCTCTAATGGAAATAACCCTTCTATTGTCTCCGTTATTGATACAAAAACACACTCCGTAATTGCTTCTGTTACTATAGGACTTATGGCGTTTAAAATTGCGTTTACAACAAACGGCAAGCTCGCTTATATAACTAACGCTGGAACTGGCCCTCAAGCAAGTAACTCCGTTTCCGTCATTGATGTAAAGACGCATAATGTGATTGCAACAATTCAGGTTGGTGGCATTCCGTTTGATGTCGCTATAACACCGGATGGAAAACTCGCTTATGTTTCTGTTGCCGGTAGCAATAATAATAATACTATCAGTGTTATAGATACTAAAACACACTCTATCATTTCTAACATAATTACTGGTTTTGTAATCGGCACCGCCCTTTTTATAGCTTTGTCCCCTGATGGAAAATTAGCGTATTTCCCAAACACAATTGGCATGGGTATAGTTACAGCTGTTGACGTTAAGACTCACTCTATCATTGCCTCCATACCAGTAGGTTCGGAACCCCTCATTATTGCCTTCACACCGAATTAACCCCGCTCATTTGAACGGGGCTTTTTTGCGGAGGTATTCACCGATTGTTCCGTAGTATTCTCCGCTAACCTATTTATTATTATAACATCGTAACCACTTGCGCCCTCGTACACGCCTCCTCTATCCGTTCACCATTCGATATACCTTCCGCTTTCGCCCACGCAACAGCTTCCGCTAATTCTTGTTCGTAGGCTGATTGCGTTGGTTCAGCCGGCTTATACTCGTACCCAACATGGCGACAAAATGCCCGTACAACTGCCTCCGGGTAATCTTGCCAATCGTTAAGTAGTTGCGCAACATCATCCTTTTTCGAATCGAATTATACTCAGCGTCAATTAACGAAATAATTTCGTTTATTTCTTCAATTTTGTGCTGTCGTCGGTCGTATTCGAGCCATTCGCCATTTTCCCACGCCATAAGATCATCCTCCTTTCCGTTTTAGTACACGCGAAAAAGCCCGCCGTCGATGGCGAGCTTATATTTAGTTTAAGTAGGTTATATTAATGCGACGTGAAAGCGATAGCAACTGGATTAGAGCCAACTGGGACAGTTGCGATTATTGAATGCGTTTTTACATCAATTACTGAAACATTATTACTACCATTATTCCCCACATAAGCAAGTTTTCCGTCGGGTGTAAAAGAAACAAAACGTTGTTGACTACCCACTCTGACTACCGCTATGATTGAATGGGTTTTAGTATCAATGACCGTGACGGTATTTCCATTTCGAGTAACTACATACGCTAATTTACCATTCGGTGTAATTTTTACGTTATCGGGTCGATTATTAACGTTACCTACTTGAGTCGTATTTATAACTGAATGAGTTTTTATATCAATTACTGAAACTGTCCCTATATTATTTTGATTTTCACTCACAACATAAGCAAGCTTTCCATCTGAGGTAATTGCGGCATCTTGCGTAGAATTTGGCACAGCCACGTTAGCGATGACCGAATGAGTTTTAATATCTATAACCGAAACAATGCCTGGTTCGCTAAAATTCGAAACATAAGCAAGCTTGTTGTCTGGGGTAATTGCAATTGTATTCAGAAAGTCGTTAACTGACAACGTCACGATAACTGCGTGTGTTTTTGTATCAATTACTGACACTCTACGATCCATAGCATTAGATACATAGACAAACTTCCCATCGGGCGTAATAGCAATATTCCCGGGTGCGTCTCCCACGGTAACAGTCGCAATTACGGAATGTGTTTTAACATCAATAACGGAAATAGTGTTATCAGTCTGAACACTAAATATCCCTTGATTTGCGACATATGCTAATTTCCCATCTGGTGTAAATTTCACATCAACCGGACTACTTCCGACCGGTACTCTTGCTATAATAGAATGTGTTTTAGTATCGATGACTGTTACCGAATTAGTACCGAAACCACCGTTCGTAACATACGCAAGCTTTCCATCCGGTGTGATCGCTATATTGGTAGGGGAACCACTAACTGTAAGCCTTGCAATCTCACTATGTTTCTTCACATCAATCACAGAAACATTACCGGTTGAAGTTTCGTTAACAACGTAAGCCAGTACCATAGCGTACCGACCTCCTTACAATCGTTTTTACCAATGTATGCTAACTTAAAGATCAAAGTGATTTTTTGAATCCGTAAAGGAGCCTATACATAAACGGTTTAAGTCTACTAAAGCCCAATTAATCCTAAACTTCATCATAGCCAATGGCTCAGACAACTTTGTGAATGAGTGGGCTAAGAATGCGGTTAAAATGTGATTGAGCACGCGAAAAAGATCGAGAGAGAATGCTTCACCTTGCTATATAAGCAATTTACCCCGCTCAATAAGAACGGGGCTTTTTATTCTAACGGATGAAATTACGCATACACTGAAACAAAACGTATATAAGGAGGTCGGTACGATGGTACTGGCTTATGTTGTGAGTATGTCACAGAATGAAAATGTAACTGTTATAGACACTAAAACTCACTCCGTAATCGCAACCATTCCTTCTATAAATTTTCCAGCTAATGCTAATATCGCTATTACTCCAGACGGAAAGATCGCCTATGTGTTAATTTTAGATAACATAGATAATATTAGTTTAGTATCTGTCGTTGATACGAAGACACATTCAGTTATTGCAACCGTGCAAATAGGAAGTAATATAGGGTTTGTCCCACAAAATGCAATTTCCTTTACACCGGATGGAAAACTCGCATATGCAACTGTAAGTGGAGGAAATATCGTAACTGCCATAGATGTAAAAACACACTCTGTCATAGCTACTATACAGGCAGATATGGTACCAGATGATTTTGTCTTTACTCCAGACGGAAAACTCGCTTATGTTCTTAATGACTTTACACCAGGTAGTGTGTCTATCATTGATACAAAAACACACTCGGTTATTGCAACTGTGCCAGTAGATAACAGACCGAATTCTATCGAGATAACACCAGATGGACAACTTGCCTACGTAACGAACCGATTTTCCGAAAACGTATCGGTTATTGATGTAAAAACACACTCGGTCATAGCTACTGTTGTAGTTGGAATAGCACCTATCAAAGTAGCTTTTACTCCTGATGGGAAACTCGCATATGTTGTAAATTCAAATCCAAATGGTGTGGGTTCAGTTTCTGTCATTGATGTAAAAACTCATTCTGTTATTAAAACAATTTCTATTGCTGGTACCGGAGATGCGCCGAACAGCATCGATATTACACCTGACGGAAAACTGGCTTATGTAGTTACTAGGAACAGAAATATTGTCACAGTTATTGACATAAAAACACACTCGGTTATCACTATTATTCAAGTGGGCAATAATGATCAACCTCAACGTTTTGTCGCTTTCACGCCAAATGGAAAATTAGCATACGTGGGAAATGACATCGATGGAACTGTATCAGTAATAGACGTAAAAAACCATACTGTAATCGCAACCGTTGACGTTGATACGAACCCAGCTGCTATCGCCTTCACGCCAAATTAACCCCGCTCATTACGAACGGGGTTAATTTGGGGAGGTTTTCACTGATTGAGGAGTAAAGTTCCCCGCTTACCTACTTCTTATTCTCCAAGATCTGATATGCATCGTCAACATTTGGTGTTTAATACACCGTACCTCCAACCGTTCTCCATTCAGAATACCTCCTTACCCACACAATTTCTTTTTGGTCATCGTATGACTCATACACACCTCCTCTAACCATTTCTCATTCGAACTGTATGACGCTATTGAGCTTATTTTTAGACAGGTGTGAGGTCCTTGTGCTGATTGATTGATACCGTTAGAACTTAATGCGTGCTAATTTCGTCGTTTTCAATCTTCTACAAATCTGACGTGGTCGAAATGATAGTTCCTTTTATATTGTTTGCACTTTAGTATTAAACTGGGTAAATATCTTAATTTATAGTCAACATTTGTGTATATTTTACATTACATAGATGACGCTGTTCTTTAAATAACTTCAATCTAATCTCCCCTCCCATGAGCTGTTATTGTTTCATTTTGCTTTTCTCTATAAACAAACATAGCCTATAATACATTTTTTTGAAAAACTACATTCTAGCTTTGAGAATCAGTGCAGCAAACGACAAATAGAGTGCTTAAAATATATATGACTTATAAACTGCATCAGTTACCATTTTACATCTAAAGTAACACAATTTTTATTTATTATGTATATTCTGTAAAGAGGTGATATCATGCAGCTACAAGCAATAAACTCATCAAAAATTGAAGCAGTGGGATATGATAACAACGGGATGATTTTAAGGCTTAAATTTAAATATATTACTTGTGACTACTACGAAGTTCCCAGCGAAGTATACAGAAACTTTATGGCAGCATCTTCAAAAAATGGATATTTTACAAAACATATTAAAAATTCATACCGTTATTGTATCGTTTAAATCATATATATGAGAAATAACTGCTATACAAGTAGTTATTTCTTGTTCCTCTCAAAGATCTACACTGTAATATTTTAGATGAGACACGAGAACAGTATGTATAGATTTTCCCATGTTATGTATTCCTCTTTATCAATAACAATGGAAAAAACAAGTTTTTGCGGAACTTTTCTTTTTGCTCTTTTTATAAACTTTGTTCTTTTTACTTCTAAATCCATCGTTTTAATAGTAGAAAATTCAAAACAACACAATCAAAGAGAAAACACTATACATATAGATCTTGCCACAAGGATGCTTCTCCCATTAATTTATATAATCAGGTATACGTTTAACATATACTTTATATTTTAATGTACGAAAATTGTTACAATTAATGTCGAAATGTTATTTAAAACATTTTCATAGAATTTGTTGCTTTATAGCTCAAACAATAATAATATTAATTTTGATGTTATGAACGTGAGAATTTTTTGAGGTGAAAAAGATGTTAACTGGTTGGTTTTTATGGTTTATTCTGTTTTGGGTTGTTTTTCTTATTGGCATGTTTGCAATCGGAGGCTATTTCATGTTCCGCAAATTCTTCAAAAGACTTCCGAAAGAGGATGGTAAATCCGAATTGGATTGGCAAGATTATTATATTGAAAAAACGTATCACTTGTGGCCTGATGACCAAAAAGCTTTATTAGAAGAATTAGTTAAGCCAGTACCTGAACTTTTTAGGGATGTTGCCCGCCAAAAGATTGCAGGGAAAATTGGTGAAATAGCATTAGAGGAAAAAGCAAACTCAATTACACAAAGTCTAGTCATTAAGGGGTATATTTTAGCAACACCTAAGAGAGATCATAAATTTTTAGTTCGCACATTACGAGAAAAACAAATTGATCTAACACCGTACGAAAGTTTTTTTTAACACATTAAAATAGGCTGACTCAATTAAAGTGCTCCCTTTAAAGGTCATTTTAATTGAGAACAGCCTATTTTTACGTTTGCTATCATTGTTTGTTGTTTTCATATTAAGAGTAAACGGTGCTTTATGCACCTTATCATCACTAATTTCATCAAAATCGATTCTATTTTGGTAACCGTTTTTGACAAGACCTATGCTAAAAGCTCTTCAAAATTTGCAAGTTTATAACGATTCGTTCGTGGCTAACCTTGATGTATAAATCTTTCTATATTGAAAATACATTGCAATACGCCAAGGTACAATCATGCCAAAAGCTAAAATCCAAAACATACCACTTAACTCAGCATAGTTAATTTGTGTGCTTAAGTATGATTTAAAGATGATTCTTATGATAAGTAGCCCTATTAAAATGAATACAAAAGCTTTTGATCTCTTTAAATATATATCTTCCCCTCTCACTTCAAACTTAGAAGTCTTAATTAAAAGTATTGAAAAGAGAGCCCCGACCGTCAATGCTTCTATCAATTCAGCTGAAGAAACACGAAACATCGGATGGATAAACATCAATGCCCCCGTGCTCATAAATATTGGTGGTAATACTATTTTTTTAACATTCGTAGGTTTCTTGGCCGCTTTCATTCTAATTAAGATGACAGCAATCGCCATTAAAATTGCAACTATTGATGAAGCGTAAATCAATCAAATCAATCCTTTGCTTATTTATCTATAAAGTTTATTATACGTAATCATCATTATAAACGATAGTAGATAAATAAAAAAACCATTTAAGTCTTTTCTTAAATGGTTTTTTACATTAGCTTTTTTTAACTTATGTTGCGATCGTCTAGAACATCAAAATGAGGTTCTATGCTATCGTCTTTAAATTAGGTGATTTCCGCGACTTTACATCCTTAGAGCTAACACGATTATATCAATCGCTCGTAGCATTTATGCCACTCTTAAGACCAACTGCTCAAATTTTATGAATAATAGCAAAAACTTTTCTGAATGGAGCTTAGTTGTAAAGAAGAAAAGCATGAACTTTAGGGATAGTGTCGTTAATTCCTTATTACCAAATTACGTCAACAGAAACCTAAACATTTTATCGACTTAAATAACTCGATTAATAGCTTCTATTACACGACCCTCATCGAACGGTTTAACAATAAAATCTTTTGCACCTGCTTCTATTGCTTCAACAACCATTTTTTGTTGTCCCATCGCTGAACACATAATAATTTTTGCATGTGGATATTTTTGTCTAATTCCTTTAACTGCATCAATTCCACCCATACCAGGCATTGTTATATCCATAGTTACCAAATCAGGTTGTAATTCATCGTATAATTTAATCGCTTCATTCCCGTTTTCACCTTCACCAACGACTTCGTGGTGTGCTTTCTTTACTATGTTTCCAAGTGTCATACGCATAAATTTCGCATCATCAACAATTAATACTCTTGCCATACAATTCTTCTCCCCTCGACTCTAATAGCTCTATAGTCAAAAAGTCGTAACATCATATACTTTATCGAAAAATCACAATTTTTTCAATACTTTTGTTGTGATATGAAAGTCCTCATTTATTATAAAATGACCGTCTAAAAAATTAACGGGAACAAAAGTCCCCGTCACTCCTCTTAAGTTAAAACCCTGTAAAACCACCAAAAAATGGCGTAAGATAAATCGTTATTTTCGTCATTAAGTCAAAAAACAACATAATTCCAAAGACTATCATTATAAATCCACCAATTTTCATAATGGTTACATTATGTTTGCGTATCCAGTGCATTTTTCCTATGAAAAGGGATAGGATTAAAAATGGTATTGAAAAACCTAAAGAGTACGCAGTCATGTATATTACTCCTGAACCGGGATTGGCTGCAGCTAGCACTAATACACTTGAAAGGATTGGACCAGTACAAGGTGTCCAACCTGCTGCGAATGCCATACCAATTAAAGAAGATCCTACATAACCAGATGGACGATTTTTAAATTCGAGCTTTACGTCTTTCATCATAAATTTAGGTTTAAAGACTCCAATTATAACTAGACCAAAGAAAACAATTAATATGGCACCAATTTGCCTTATTAAATCTTTGTAGTTAATAAAAAATTCTCCAATAAATGATGTACCAAATCCTATCGCAACAAAGATTACTGAAAAACCAAGTAGAAAAAATATTGTATGTAATAAGCTTCTTTTTGCTAATTTGGTATTTTCATCTTTCAATTCTCCAACAGAAACACCGGTGATATATGATAAGAATGCTGGATATAATGGCAAACAACAAGGCGATATAAAAGATAAAAAACCAGCTCCAAATGCTAGAAAGATGTTAACATCAGCCATTTAAACAACTCCTACGTAGTAGATTCTCTTTATATTCTAGCAAATAAAAGAGGTAAATCCTCATTTGAAATTGTGACATATTTGTGTCGAACTTACTATCTCTGTTCATGATTTCCTTAAAATACTATTTCTTCTAATTTATCAGATTGACCATTTTGTAAAATAAACATTTTATAGTATAGGCCTTTTAATTGAAGAAGCTCTTGGTGAGAACCTCTTTCAACAATCTCACCTTTATGGAGAACGAGAATTTGGTCTGCGTCTTGGATTGTTGAAAGTCGATGAGCAATTGCTATTGTCGTTCTACCCTCTCTCATTTTAGATAATGCAGCTTGGATGGCTTCCTCAGTTTCAGTATCGATATTTGCGGTTGCTTCATCAAGTATAAGTACCTTTGGGTTTGTTGCAATTGTCCTTGCAAAAGCGATGAGTTGACGTTGACCACTAGAAAATGTTGACCCTCTTTCAACTACTTCTTGATTATATTTATTCGGTAGCTTATCAATAAATGAATCAGCTTGGACAAATTGTGCAGCTTTTTTCAAATCCTCTTCTTTTATAGAATTATTTTTCAGTTTGATGTTATCAGCTACCGTACCAACGAATAAAAATGGGTCTTGAAGGACGAGGCCAAGACTAGACCTTAATTCCTTATTTTTATATTTTCTAATAGATACTCCATCAATAAGAATATCTCCTCGATTAAATTGATAAAAATTCATTAACAGGTTGATGATCGAACTTTTCCCGCTACCAGTATGCCCAACCAAAGCAACTGTCTCTCCTTTTTTTGCAGTAAACGAAATGTTCTTTAAGATATCTTGTTTACCATCGTAAGAAAAACTAACATTTTTAAACTCAATATTGCCAACTTTGATCAAAGGATTGTTATCGCTATCGCTTTCAGGTGCTAGTTCATTTTCATCCATTAAATTGAATACTCTATCAGCTGAAACAATGGCTTGTTGATAAAGTGATAATCTCATCATCATCTCATTAACAGGCTCAAAAAAACGGTCTAAATAGCTAATAAATGCATACAGTACTCCAATTTCAATAGGTCCATCCATTGAAATTATCCCGAAATAAGAAAGCACTAGGATTAATGCCAATGTAGCAACTACGTTTATAGCTGGACGTAATAACAAACCATCTAATTTAATATTCTTCATTCCCGCACGAAAATGACCTTCGTTAATATGAGCAAACTCTTCTCTTAATCTGCGTTCTTGTCTGAAAACTTGAATGATTGCCATACCTTGAAGGGATTCATTTAGTTTAGCATTTAACTGACTCAACTTTTCACGCATATCTTGATAATATTTAGAACTGTAACGACGATAAGTTTTCATAATAAGAAAGATAATTGGAATAAGGACTAAACAAAAAATTGCTAATTGGACATTTAATAAAAACATAGCCACGAAAATACCAATTAAAAATACACCGTTTTGAACGAAAGTTGCTAACACACTTACAAACATATCTTTGATTGCTTCTGTATCATTCGTTACTCTAGAAACAATGCTCCCATCAGGAGTTTTATCGAAATACGATAAACCAAGTTGATGCACTTTATTAAATACATCAATTCGTAATTGCTGAATAATCTTTAGTGCTATTTGCTGAAACTTTAATAATTGGAAATATTGAATAATGACCTTAGCCAAGATGGAACCTAAATATCCAATTGCCAACAATAGAATCGGTCCATATTCTAAATTTTGTGGCGTTAAATAGTCATCAATAAATATTTTGACTAAGATTGGACCGATGATATCAGCTGTTGTTGCAGTTATTAATAAAGTAAATGCAATGACAAAAGATTTTTTATGGGCTTTCGTATACGAAAGCAGTCGAAACAACACTTGACGCTGCTTTTTAGCAGAAATTGATTTATCCATGTTTATCCTCCAAATTCAACAAGTGCTTCTAATTGCTGAGTAACATACATCTTTTTATACCAGCCAGCTTGATTCATTAGTTGTTCATGAGTCCCTTGTTCCATAATTCTACCTTCATCTATAACTATAATGAGGTTTGAATGTTGAATAGCACTCAATCGATGAGATGTTATCATTGTTGTTTTGCCGTTACGGTTGTCTTTTAGAGACGAAAGAATTTTCTCCTCTGTCTTCGCATCTACGGCTGATAAAGAATCATCTAAAATAAGAAGTTCTGGTTCCATCAATAAGGCCCGTGCAATTGCTATCCGTTGCTTTTGTCCACCTGATAATGAAACACCCCTTTCTCCAACTATTGTTTCATAACCATGTGTAAATCCGATAATGTCTTCATGAATATGAGCTAGCTTTGCTGCATGCTGTATTTCAAATATTGATGCTTCTGGTTTAGCAAAGGCTATATTATCTGCTATTGTACTTGAAAACAAAAAATGATCTTGTGGCACATAACCTATGGCACTACGTAATTCATGCAAAGAATACTTCTCAATAGGATGTTCCCCAAATAAGATTTCCCCTTCATATTTATCGAACTTTCGTAGAAGGAGCTTTAAAAGAGTTGTTTTACCTGCACCCGTTTTACCTACAATACCAATTGTTTCTCCTTTTCGTAGTTTAAATTTAATTCCATGTAAAACATTTTGCTGTTCATTAGGGTACGTAAAGCTATTAATATCATAGGTAATATGACCAGAAGGAATTTTCTTACTATCTATTGAATCATCGGCAATGTCGATTTTTTCAGATAATAAATTAGACACACGGTCATATGATGCTCTTCCTCTTTCCACAATGTTAAACAGCCAACCAAAAGCCAGCATAGGCCATATAAGTAAACCTAGATACGTCGTAAATGAAACTAACTCTCCTAATGTCATCTCACCTAGTAGGACATATCTGGAGCCAAACCCAACTGCCAAGAGAAAAGATAGTCCAACAATGAGAGATATAGTAGGGTCAAACAGCGAATCAATCCTAGCCACAGTTACATTCTTTTTGACGACGTCTTCAGATTGTTCAAAAAATGCCTCATTGTCTTCTTTTTCTTGTCCAAAAGTTTTAATAACTTTTATCCCGCTAATGCTTTCTTGAACTTTGTCGTTTAAAGAAGAAAAAGCTTCCTGTGCTTTATGAAAATGTTTATGCAATAATGTTCCGTAAAAATTGGTTGCTAATGCCATAAAAGGCAAAGGTATTAGACTAATTAATGTTAATTTCCAACTAATCGTGGCTGCCATCGTAATTAATACAAAACCACCAGTAGCTACTGAGTCGACAAGTGTTAATACTCCCGCACCCGCTGTTTGCTGAATGGCTTGAATATCATTTGTAGCATGTGCCATTAAGTCACCTATACGCTTTTTTTGGTAAAATGATTGAGACATTTTTGTGAAATGTTCAAATAATTGGTTTCGTAACAACCTAGCCAGCTTTACTGAAGATCCAAAAATCATCATCCTCCATACTAAACGGAGAAAATAAACTATAATAGTAACCGCAATTAGTAACAACATCCACTTTAATAAGAGATTAATAGATAACGTCTGATCATTAATATGATCTACAACAATCCCAATTACTTTAGGCGCAACAAGTTCCAGCATAGCTACTATACACAACACGAGAATTCCAAAAATATATGACTTTTTTTCTTTTTTAAAAAACCACATCAAGTCTTTAAAAACACTCATCTTTTGTCCCCCATTGAACTCAGTCAAGTAAGCTTGAAAATCGCTGTACTAAGTTAAGTCTCTTGCCTCACCCTCTTCACCAATAAGATTTCATCGCTCAGTGAGAAAGTGCTTGATATTTACTATGATAAGGTATGTACATATACATAAACATTAAAAATAATGTTTATTAGTATTGCAAAGAAATAATATGTATGAATAATCTAACATATACGAAAACTTCATAACAGTTTATTTGCAGACCATCTTCATTATTTGTAATCGAATTCATAAAAAGACACCCAACCATTTGAGTGCCTTACAACTTTATTTTATTTGGTTGTTCATTGCTTTCATCATTTGATTAATTTTCTTTTGTGATGGCTTTTGACCCATTTGCGCCATCATCACTTTCAACATTTGTTCATTAATAGGTGGATTTTTCTTAAGATAGTTCATCATATATTTTCGAGCTATGAAAAATCCTAGAGCAACTCCAGCAATTAAACCTAAAGATACCCATAGAACTATTTCCCACATACTATTTTCCTCCTTCAAATTGTCTACATTACAGTGTACTAAACCAAATACGATTATACAATAGTTAAGCACAAAAGTCTCAATAAGAAGTAATTTTTATAAAAAACATGTCATTTTATTATTTTTTACAGAATATTCAAAATATTATATATACAATAATGGTAATGAAAGATTCACTAACATTACTATAGAGCATTCATTTTAACTGGTTTTAACCAGCCATACCGATCGAGCTGTATATCCATTGCTAAGAAACATGGGTCGAATTTTCTTATTATCTCAAAAAATACAGCTTCAGCTTCATAGCTTCCTTCAGCAGTTAATTGCATGTATTCTTCATATACGACTAATTTTGCATAGCTTTTGTTATCAGGCAATAATATGGAATGAACCTTACGATGAGAGTTATTATCGTTCTGGTTGTGTAGTTGTTTCACCAATAATTTGTGGATTGTTTGAGTAGGAATTGGTTGAGTTATATACTCAATTTGTTTTTTTAGTAATTGTTTTCTTGCACCATTAGCATGTTCATAATCTACAAACAGCTGTAATAGCATTTTCTCTCGTCCAAAATAATGCTTAGCAAATTGTTCTTCAATTAAATAAATACGATAGTGTCTCACAAAGTTCCCTCCCTTATCCTACATATTTAATTTAATTATAGACTTGTCTTATTTAAATTATTGTCTTATTCCGCAAAAATGAACCACTTGTTTTGCCGAATTCTGTCTAATCTCTCTTTTAATGATAATCACCTATTTTATTTATGAGCGTATAATATAAAAGTTGAAAGCTACTTACACATAGATAAATGTTTTTCCTTCTAAAACAAAAAACATGCATACAATTCGTGTAATATAACAATTAATGCGAAAACGACGACCAAGCGAAAATAGCTTAACAGAAAGATTGAAGGAGGTATGATAAGGTGTTTAACCCCAAAGGTAATTGTGATCCTAGTGCATACCATTATCAAATAATATATAATTCCCCTCCATGCCTTAACGACTATCATATAAACCATACTAGTCGACACCCATATAACAACAGACAATTTCCTCCTGTTGACACTACAATGTTTAGTAAATCCGCAAAAGAAATGCAAAAGTTGATGAGTGAGGCCGCTTTAGTTCTAAATAAAATTGCTTACTCTAAGGAATTTGCACATCAGGTCATGACCGCCGCTCAAGAGTCTCAGTTAAATAAAGTTGAACAATTAATTAAATCAACAGGGATTACTTCAGAAGTTGAATGTTCATTTAATCCAGATGGTATTACAATCACTTTTATTTTAGCAACTAGTGAAATTGATTGTTGCCATTTAAGTATTATTTTGCGTTGGAGAAGTTAAGCTATCGTTCCTATTCTAAAAGAAAAAAATGTCTGCGAAAACAGCCTAAAAAAAAGAGCCCTTGAAAAAAGGCCCTCTTTTGCTTATTTTTGTAATAAGTTCTTTACTTTGTTAACTACATTTTCAACTGTAAAACCATACTCTGCCATTATTTTTTCTCCAGGTGCAGATGCGCCAAACTGATTGATCGCTATAATTTCACCTTCATCGCCAGTATATCTTTCCCATCCTAATGAAGAAGCCATTTCAATTCCTAAACGTTTTTTAATGTTTTTAGGTAAAACAGCATCTTTATATTCTTGTGGTTGTTCTTCAAAACGATCCCAAGATGGCATACTAACAACTGATACATGAATGCCATCATTAGCTAATGACTTCTGCGCCTCAACAGCTAGACTAACCTCTGAGCCAGATGCTAAGAGCAATGCATCTACATTGTCATTATTTGTTGGAGACACAACATATGCTCCTCGTTTTACACCTTCATATGCATCACGCTTCGTGTTTGGTAAAGTCGGTAAGTTCTGACGTGTAAGCACAAGTGCGTGTGGCTTATCAGTAGCTTCAATTGACACCTGCCAAGCTGCAGCTGTCTCATTGGCATCACCCGGTCGAATGACTGATAGACCTGGCATTGCACGTAGGGCTGGTAGCTGTTCAACTGGCTCGTGAGTTGGTCCATCCTCACCAACAGCAATACTATCGTGCGTAAATACATACGTTACTGGTAATTTCATTAAAGCTGCTAAGCGAATGGCAGGACGCAAGTAATCAGAAAATACAAAGAAAGTCCCACCAAATACTTTCACACCACCATGAAGTGTCATACCGTTTAGAGCAGCTCCCATGGCAAACTCACGTACACCAAACCATATATTTTTTTCTCCATATGAATTTGGCATAAAGTCATTTGACTCTTTAATCATTGTTTTATTAGATCCTGCTAGATCAGCAGATCCACCTATAAATTGTGGAACACTATTAGCAATAGCATTTAATACCTCACCAGAAGAGGATCTTGTCGCTAAGCTACTTCCTTCCTCATAAGTTGGTAACTCCTTTTCCCAACCATTTGGAAGTTTCCCTGTAATAGCTGCTTCTAGTTGTGCTGCTAACTCAGGGTATTGCTCCTTATACTGAGCAAACATTTGGTTCCATTCATCTTCTGTTTTACTACCAGCATCTTTCACAGTAGCAGAGAAATTGTCGTACACTTCAGACGGTACATGGAAATCTTCTTCAAATGTCCAGTTGTAAGCCTCTTTCGTTAACTTTAACTCATCTGCACCTAGTGGAGATCCATGTACTGCCGACTTACCTGACTTATTAGGTGCTCCGTAGCCAATGACTGTTTTAATCTCAATCATCGTTGGATGGTCAGTATCTGCCTTCGCTTCTTCAATAGCCTGCGATAATTCTTGTATATCATTACCATCTTCAACACGAATATACTGCCAGCCGTATGATTGGTAACGGTTTTTGATACTTTCAGAGAATGACTTATCGAGGTCGCCGTCTAAAGATATATCGTTTGAATCATATAACACAACTAGACGTCCTAGCTTAAGGTGACCTGCTAGCGATGCCGCCTCAGCTGATACACCTTCCATTAAGTCACCGTCACCACAAATTGTATATGTGTAGTGGTCTACAACATTAAATGTATCTTTATTATATGTAGATGCCATATGTCTTTCAGCCATAGCCATACCAACAGCCATCGCGATACCTTGACCAAGTGGCCCTGTTGTTGCTTCAACTCCAGCAGTATGCCCATATTCTGGATGCCCTGGTGTTTTGCTTCCCCATTGACGGAAATTTTTAATATCATCCATCGTTACGTCATAACCACTTAAATGTAATAAGCTATATAATAGCATTGATCCGTGCCCAGCTGATAATACAAAGCGATCACGATTAAACCATTGAGGATTAGACGGGTTGTGGTTCATATATTTAGTCCACAACGTATATGCCATAGGAGCAGCTCCCATCGGCATGCCTGGATGTCCTGAGTTAGCTTTCTCAATTGCATCAATCGATAAAGTTCTGATTGCAGCAATAGATAAATCATCAATATTAAGTGACATAAAATACCACCCTTTCAATCATTATAGTACATATCATATATTCAAAATGAACAAATGTACATACATTGTGAAAAAAAGATACATTTTGTTCAAGAAAACATCTTTTCTTAGTATGTACAAAAAACCATACATAAAATGATGTATCCTTAAACTTCCTTCATTCAGCTTATAATTTAGGAAGATTATAAAATAAAAATTTACGAATGGTAATAACTCTAGCCTTAATGAAAACGGCTATTCTTACTCTTTTTTAATTTTGTAGGCGTAACATCATTTCCTTCTTTATCTACTACTTTTACTGAATGTAAAGTATTTTCCATCGAATTACGAAACGATTGAATATATTCCTTGCGTAAATCCTGTTGTTCACGTTTTTCTTCATCCGTTAACCCAGATGATTTAGATTTTTTTGACAAATAGTTAATACGATTAATTTTTTCATTTGATAACACGTCAATGCTCCCTTTCTATTCAATAGGATATTATGTTCTGTACATATTACAAGAAGAGAGCTTCATTTTCAACGGTTTTGTTTTAGTACAAAAAACTAAAGACTTATACAATTAGCAATTGCTGGATTTTTTCTTCTCTGAAAACATTGTCAATCGGCTAATAATTACGTTTTAACCTTCCACTTTAGTTGAATACAATGATATTGCCAATAGTGTCATTTTAATAGCCTATTTTCATACAGACTGTTGCTTTTCAGACTAAGAATTAATCACGTATACATCTAGCTTTTGTCGTACCTTCTCTACTTATAATTTTGGGGACCCAATCAAAACTCCGTCTTACTGTCTATTCCTTTATTATAATAGCTACCAAGTTTCGAAAGGCTGTTTTCGCATTGATGATTGTTTTTATATTTAGACTCAACTGCAGATTGTGGCATCTATTCTTCTCTACAACGATGACTAACATGTAAAGCCACTTTTCTTGGTACTAAAGTAATAATAATAGTAACAAAGCTTACGAAAAGTGCCTTTCAATAACAACGTAATAAAAGTATACAATTGTAACTTGTATACTACAGCATTCGTTCATTCTATTGTTAGCCATCTACTCTAAATTATTATGCATATATTCTTTATAACGTCGATGTACCGTTGCTTTTGACACATCAAATCCAAGACCACGTAATGTTGCCGCTATATCTGAAAACGTGAGATTATTTTGTCGTAACCTTATGATTTCCTCAATAGGTATTTCCTTTCTTTCTCTACCTGAGCTTACATGGATGTTTTTTAAATTTCTCTCAGGTCTATATCCTTCTTCGATAGCTCGTTTCATTCCCCGTTTAATTTTTAAATTATGTATTTTCCGTTGATATTCCTCAACAATGCTAACAATTTCCAACATCATGGAATCAGCTTCTGACAATTGTAACTCTCCATTATGATGAACTGTGTATATTTTAACTCTTTCCTTTAAAATAAAATGCAGCAAAGCTATTCTTGCATTACCCCTACCTAGCCTCGTCTCATCTTGTATTAAAAGGGCATCGATATGCTGTTCTTTAATTACATTCAATAACTCATAAATGCCATCTCTATCCATGTCATATCCGCTTGCCCTTTCTACAACCACTTTCTTTACATCAAAATGGTAACTGTTTGCAAGCTGGAGTAATTCTGCCTTTTGACGTGTTAATGATGTCTCCTGTGTTTGCTTATTTGTACTAACACGACAATATATTATTGCTTTTTCCATTTCTACCTCCGATTAATTGTTAACTGCATAAGTATCATACATTTTATTACCTTCTGATTTTAACACTGGAATATAAATTTCATCACCATAAAAAATTCTATCAGGAGCTATTTGATTTACATCCTCTACCCAACTGATAAAGTCATTGATTGATAAATCGTGACTGTTACTATACTCGGACGCAATATCCCAAAGTGTATCTCCATCTTCTACTTTAATAGTAATGTAATCATTTTTCTCGATATCCTTATAAGAAGTAATTAGTGCAAAAGCAAAGCCGATAAAAACAGTAAAAAACAAGATATAGTAAATTTTAGATTGTTTCATAATAAGTCCCCCTGATTAACAGAATACTTGTTCGTTTTTAGTTATTGTATACGAACAAATGTTTTATGTCAACATTTTTACGAACTTACGTTTGTTATACATAACAAGTCGTGCTATAATGAATGAAAGTAAAATCTTTCTAGTATATCCTTACAGTATTAATAGATGATCTTAATTTTTAAATGTTATGAACGGGTATACATGCTAACAATAGAAAAGATTATTATAATGAGGTGCTAACGATGGCAAAATTATCGAAAAGGCAACAAGACATACTAGATTTCATAAAACAAGAAGTACAATCAAAGGGATATCCACCTTCTGTTAGAGAAATTGGAGAAGCGGTAGGGCTAGCTTCAAGCTCAACAGTTCATGGTCATTTATCTCGTTTAGAAAGTAAGGGACTAATCCGTAGAGACCCAACGAAACCTAGAGCAATTGAAATATTAGATTTAGATCCTGCTGATGTAATCCCAAAAAATAACGTCATGAATGTACCGATCATAGGAAAGGTAACAGCTGGTCAACCAATAACAGCAATTGAAAATGTTGAAGAATACTTCCCTCTTCCTGATAAACTTGTATCCCCTGACGAAAATGTATTTATGCTTGAAGTAATGGGAGATAGCATGATTGAGGCCGGTATATTAGATGGGGATCACGTCATTGTTCGGCAACAACAAACTGCTTCAAATGGAGATATCGTTGTTGCAATGACAGAGGATGACGAGGCAACAGTAAAAAGATTTTTTAAAGAAAAAGACTATATAAGACTTCAGCCAGAAAACTCAACTTTAGAACCTATTATTCTTCGTAATGTAGCTATATTAGGAAAAGTAATCGGGGTGTATCGTACCATCCATTAAACACTATTGTACATAACGAATGTATGATCTATTCTTTGACAAACAGTCTCTTTTAAAAGGTTGTTCCAATCAGTTTGATTAACATACAGGTTAGCAGTCCACAATGCTTTTTAATGTATTCATACGATCTCATATTATAATCCAATCCTTAGCTTAGAACCTCTGAGCTAAGGATTTTTTTGTCATATTGTAAGCTCCCTCCGAATTCATTTTGATTGGCTATTTTCACAATGGTTGCTGTTTTTACTTTTAAGATATACACACGTATATATCTAGCGTTCAAGACACCTTTTCTAGCTCCTATAAAACTCATAATACTGTCCATTTTTAGTAAAAAAACAAAATTCAAGCAAAAAGTCTTTAGTTTAAATTTATCATTCAATGATTTTCTTAGTCACTTTTTCTCATATCCCCCACTATGCCACCAATTTTATGCTTGTTATCCCGAGATTAGACTTGACGGTCTAGACCATTCGGTCTAATATATATAATAAGCAAGCAGCATTAACTATCAGGCTATTTCAGCATAGCGTGTTTTTTTGCACTAATAAACACGAATACAGCTAGATTTCGTGCCATCTATTCTCATATAAAACGATGGTATTCTTTATCTTCAGGATAAAGAACTATAACAACAAAGTTTACGAACAGAGTTAACGATTAAGATTAAAAACTTGTAGGAGATGATGTAATTGACGCGAGGATTTAATAAAGAATTCGAACATTCAGATGCGTTAATGCAAGCAGCATTAAATGAATTTGTGGAAAAAGGCTATGACAAAGCCTCATTAAATCATATTTTGAAGACAGCGAATATGAGTAAGGGCTCATTTTACTACCATTTTAACAACAAGGAAGATCTTTACTTAAATCTCATAGACATGTTGATTCAAAAAAAGCAACTATTCCTTGTCAAGGTTATGAATCCAAGTGATTATTCCAAAGACATTTTTTCGATATTTAAAACACAAATCAGAATTGGAATGCAATTTGCCAATGAATATCCAGATATTAATCGTTTTGCAAACAGCTTTATTAAAGAAAAAGGAACTCCCATATACGAAAAGGCGTTGACAAGGCATAATTTTCAGGATAATGACCAAATGAACAAGCTCATTGAAGCATCCTATAACAAAGGTGAAATTAGGCAGACACTACCACTGGAATTCGTCCAATCACTAATTGGTTTCTTGTTCACTAATATTGTGGATGTAGCGGATATGTCAAAGCCTGATCACTATGAGTCAAGTCTAAACCACTTAATTGATTTCCTTAAAAATGGCCTGACAGATCAATAATGATCTTAACCATCACATGTTGACATCAGCAAAGTAGGTGAAGATTTAAGTCTCTACCTGACTAACTGATAATTTGGAGTAAGGTATATGCTACATCTGTGCATCGTTGAAGTAATGGTTCCTTTCTGCATTCAATTATTTTTCAAAATAACGAGCTTAATTTGAAAAGGAGAGTTATTATATGGCCCAATTTGATTATCCTGTAGGATACCATGATTTTCATAAAACAAAAATTATAGACTATCAAATGAATCGGTGGTATTCAATGGGATACACACGAAAAGAAGACATGGTGGATGCAGCTACCAGAATAAAAAAGTTAGAAGATTGGAAGGAGGAAATGATAAAGCAGGCTGAAAAAGCTATTGATGAAAAACGCATAATGAATGGAACATTTTATTACAGGGCTGCAGAATTTTTTACTCATCCGAAT
The DNA here is from genome assembly GCF_018588585.1 of Bacillus sp. SM2101. Classification (NCBI taxonomy): domain Bacteria; kingdom Bacillati; phylum Bacillota; class Bacilli; order Caryophanales; family Bacillaceae; genus Bacillus; species Bacillus sp. SM2101. The sequence goes on along the minus strand of NZ_JAEUFG010000009.1, from coordinate 189,628 downwards.
GACCCAGATAAATTAAGACTGTATGATACATTCATTGAAATGTTTTATAATGACCTGTTTGTTGAACATGATATTGAACGTTATAACATACCCTACGAAAATGTATACTTACCTGCAATGAGACTACCTTCTAACAATAAAAATGCCAGAGGAACAATTGTCATTCATGGTGGATTTGATTCATTTATGGAAGAGCTATACTCAATGGCAAGCTATTTTGCACATTTAAACTATGAGGTCATATTATTTGAAGGTCCAGGGCAAGGTGGTGCCTTAAAAAAATCTGGCTTAGCACTTAGTTATGAATGGGAAAAACCAACAAAAGCCGTTCTAGATTACTTTAAGTTAAATGACGTAACCTTATTAGGTGTGTCCATGGGTGGCTGGCTTTGCTTCAGAGCAGCTGCGCATGAACAGCGAATTAAACGAGTGATTGCTCTTAGTATAGCCTACGACTACATGAAAATCCCCCCACCTATTATTGAGAAGTTTGCTTTATGGCTTTTCAAACATCCTAAATTAATGTATTGGATGGCTGATGTAAAAATGAAGATGATGCCGCAAGAAAAATGGGGAACCGATAATTTAATTTATATTACTAAAACTGATACTCCGTTAGATGGTGGCATGGCATTATTAGAATTCAATGCTGCACATTTAAAATCAGAACACGTTACACAAGATGTATTAATATTAACAGGGTCAGAAGATCATTTTATACCGCTAAAAATGCACGATATTCAAGTAAAAGCTTTAACGAATGCAAAGTCTATAACTGAAAGAATCTTCACTAGAGATGATCATGCTCATAATCACTGTCAGGTGGGAAATTTCGGCCTTGCTCTCAGAGTCATGGCAAATTGGTTAAATGAAAAAGAATAACAATTTTGTAGGATTAGAAAAATAAAGATAAAGCTAACCTGCTGAAGAAAACCCATTAACTAATATAAATCAGTTAATGGGTTTATAATTTAAGTTGTTTTTCGTATTAAGAAAGAACACGTTTCAACTAGAAATTCTTAGCATTTTTTCTTCTGTACAACGATGACTAACATATAAAACCTCGTTTATGGGCCTTTATTTAAAAATACAGTTAGTTTTATTTATTCTCCCCCTCCTCCTCCGCTGTCACCACTGCCCCCACTGTCGCCATGACCGTAATCAGATGAATATAAGCCTACACCATTTCCATCATTGTTACTACTAGTTGATGAACTTGTCTTATGAATACGATGTTTTGTTCTGTTAGCATTTCCAGTACTAATCGCAGTAATGGCAATAATAATAACTAACAAGATAAACCCAAATATTATAAATTTCATACAAACTCCCCCAAATTTAGTTATATATATAATATACGAATAAAAATAGTAGGAAGTTTCATGATTTTGGCAAAGAATGCGGATTGAAACAGCAATACATTAACATTTCTACCTAGTTCAGATTTTTCTATTGGCTGTTTTCACATTAATTGTAGATTTTCATAACAGGCTGGTTTTTGTATAGAATGTAGTTTGCGTAACAAAATATAACTCGTATAAAACTAGTATTCGAGACAAGCTTCTTCTATAAAACGATGACTGTTGAGTAAAACAGTATCTTTATCATCTGTTTTAGGAACTATAGGAACAAAGTTTACAAAAAGCGCCTTATAATAAGCGCTAAACACGTTCGGCACCTTATCTTCTTTAAAGACTATAAAAATCATATCATACTCATCCAGTTGCTCAAATGTAGGTGAAAAAATGCAACAAAGTTTTCGAAGACCCTTTCTTATTAACTACTTATAAAGCGTAACAATTCATTAAATGCATGCTTAGCAGATAATTCACAATAGTTCTCTGAGTTGTTATCGCTAAATCCATGATTTGTTCTATATTTTTTAATGGTGATTTTTTCTTTATCGTTTAGTTTAGTAATCAATTGATCGACATGAAATGATTTTTCATTCTCTGGGAAAATTAGTAGTGTGGGACAAGCTGGGATCATGTCAATAAAGTCCCTTATCCTTGAACCGTAATAACTAATAACTCCATCGCAATTCTGGTCTTCACTGCACAGCCATGCGACTGTCCCACCTACACTATAACCAAGAATAAAGATTTTACTGTATTCCTGCCTAGATTTTTTTAAAAGTGCCTTAACGTAGGTAGCTGCTCTAGCAAATCCGACTTTATTAACAAAATGGTGATAAGCCAATTTCTCCTCATCGTAATGAAATTGATTGTTTTCACTATACAAATTGGGACAAATCACATCGAAGCCTTTATTGAATAGTTCTTTACAAATATGTCTCATATGCTCATTTACGCCGTATATTTCATGAACAACGATCACTAATTTGTCTGATTTATTTTTGTAAGAAATCATTTACTTTACCCCTAATAATTATTGACCTAATTTCTTCAATGTATAATTGTGCTCATACATTGCACACTTAACCATAAATGCAGAGCGTATTCTTTTCTTTATAACGATGACAACCTTATAACCTACTTGTTAATGATGTCATTTGTTTGTTAACAATAGTTAAAAAATGTTCGTACAGAACCTTTTCTACAACATATAGACTCCTCAATTGTTCGGATTTGTAATTAGAAAAAATCTTTAATTGATTAATTATTGAGCGTATTTTCTATAATGGGTTCATTCTGTTTACCTTATTGTAACTTTGATAAAATTAAATAATAGTCTATTAATTTGTAAATTTTTCTAGTAGAATAATTAACAACTTTAATTAGGCTGGCTTTTTTACAAAAATTTGAGTGTTCAATAGTTTTTAAAGATTAATTATAATTAACTATTCCATAAAGTAAGTGGAGGGATAATCATATGAGTAAAAAATGGCAATCAAAGCAGCAATTCATAGATCTTCTTTGCCAGCTTGTAAGTATTCCTAGTGTTACTGGTTCTCAAGCAGAAACATGGTTACCACAATTTGTAATATCTGAACTCGAGTCACTACCCTATTTTCAAAATCACAAAGACCATATAACCTTACATGCAACAGACGATGGACGTTATTTTGCGTCGGCTCTAGTTAAAAGGTCTGACAAATGTAAAAAAACCGTCATTCTCCTTAGCCACTTTGACGTCGTTGACGTTGCTGATTACGGCAACCTCCATCACCTTGCCTTTGATGCGAAAAAGTTAACAGCATATTTCTATAAACACAAATTTGAAATGGCAAAAGAAGTAAGCGATGATTTGGAAACTGGGGATTGGTTATTCGGAAGAGGTACGATGGATATGAAATGTGGCCTGGCTATGCACATGGCAATGATTGAGTTAGCATGTAACGGGGATTTTGATGGAAATATTTTATTGCTAACAGTTCCTGATGAGGAAGTGAATTCTGTAGGTATGAGAGCTGCTATACCTACCCTTCTTGAATTAGCAGATACTCACAAATTAACATATACTGCTGTACTCAATTCGGAACCGATGTTTTCACGTTTTCCAGGCGATCAAACAAAATATCTTTATACCGGAACAATTGGCAAAGTTTTGCCCGGATTTTTTTGTTATGGCAAAGAAACACATGTTGGCGAGCCATTTTCAGGACTAAATGCCAATTACATGGCTTCAATCATTAACGATGAATTAGAGTTAAATACAATTCTTTGTGAAAAAATAAATAATGAAGTAACCCCTCCACCAACTGCCCTTATTCAACATGACCTACAAAAAGAATACTCTGTACAAGTAACAAATAAAGCTGTGACGCTCTTTAATGTATTCATGTTTAAAAAACCAATGAATAAACTTACAGACGAATTAAAAAAAATTACGGATACAGCTGCCTTACGTATCCAACAATCATTTGTTGATAAAGCTAGCAGCTTTGCAGCATTAACAAATTCTGAAACACCTTCCCTACATGTAAAAGTTTATACGTATGAAGAGCTCGTTACATACGCAAAAGAAAGGTACGGAAGTAAAAGAATTGAAGCATTGCATCAAGAAATATTCGAACAGCATAAGCAAAATCTAGATGATCGAGAGCTTTCTATTACTATAGTTGATCAACTTTCTTCTTTATGTAAACATTTATCACCAATGATCGTTCTCTTTTTTGCTCCACCCTTCTATCCAGCTGTCTATTCCCATGAACATCCAATGATTCAACAAGTTATGTCAGACTTAAATATCCATGCTAACCGTATGCACAACATACTATTTCAGCAAGTGCTGTTTTTTAATGGTATATCCGATTTAAGCTATGTCGGACTCCAACATTCACCATCATCCATTCAACCATTAATTGCTAATTTCCCACTTTGGGATCATGGATATTCACTGCCAATTGAAGATTTAAAGCAATTAGATATACCTGTATTAAATGTTGGACCAATAGGACGAGATGCTCATAAATGGACAGAGAGATTAGATGTTAATTATACTTGTGACACGTTGCTGGAGTTGTTCCCATACTGTATCCAAAGATTATTTGATTACTCGAAGTCTGATCAAGGTTGTTAAATGTATTTTCTCCTTCTGCCGAAAAGTCTTCAAAAAGATGAACTAGATATATACCATCATTCCAAAGAGGTTACGTGATCGGGTTCATGTCGTTTAATTTTCTGGAATGTTTTATAACAGAACAAAAACATTAAAACGTAGAATTCTTTTATTGCACATTTCACTGCTGTTGACTACAATAGAAAATATTCTTAAGTGAAATGAGTGATATACTTTGAAGCAAACTAAGGTTGGAGTCTCTTATACAATTATAGCGTATGTGCTTTGGGGAATACTGCCATTATATTGGAAATTGATTGAGCATGTTCCTGCTAGTGAGATACTCGCTCACAGAATTATTTGGTCCTTTATATTTGTTTTATCAATTATTATCTTTAAAAATAGATTTATGAATTTTAAAAAAGAGTTTAATTCATTACTAAATCGACCGAAGAAATTGGCAGCTGTATTTCTTGCAGGGGTTTTAGTAAGTGGAAACTGGTTTATATACATTTGGGCGGTAAATACCGACCACCTTATTGAGGCTAGTTTGGGCTATTATATTAATCCCCTTTTAAGTGTATTACTCGGTGTACTCGTCTTACGGGAAAAATTAACAAAATGGCAGATTATATCTGTTCTCTTTGCGGGGATAGGTGTAGGAATATTAACGTTGCAATATGGAAAGGTCCCTTGGATTGCATTATCATTGGCACTATCCTTTGCCTTATATGGGTTAGCCAAAAAATTAGTTAAACTGGACTCACTGTTCGGTCTCGCAATAGAGACCTCTATCGTTACTCCAATTGCTTTCATCTATCTTGGAACGATACAAGCACAAGGCACAAGCGTGTTCTTGTCGAGTTCTTTCAGCACAGTGTTATTATTAATTGGAAGTGGAGTAGCAACAGCGATACCATTACTATGCTTTGCAGAGGGAGTAAAACGCATTCCATTATCAATGAATGGTTTTTTTCAATACTTAGCTCCTACAATAAGTTTATTAATTGGGGTGTTTATTTTTAAAGAAGAATTTACAAAAGTTCACCTAGCAAGCTTTACGTCCATTTGGTGTGGTCTTGTTATTTATACAGCTTCAAATTTACATCTTGGTAAACAAACAGAGAAGAAAACTCTACGTGCGTGAACATTAATTCAAGACTTTGTGCGCTAAGCTTTTATACTATTATAACTAGCTGAATCTTCACGCCATTCATCTAAGTTTAATGAAGAAAAGGTATCTCCAGTGAGAGTTGCTTTCGTGTTTATGTCTAAGAAAAACAATCATCATTGTAAAACAGCCATCATAACAACTGACAAATAGAAACAGGTAATTGAATATACGCACCTGTTTCTATTGCTAGATAATTAGCATACAAGCTTAATATATACTTTTTTACATATTTAACTTTATTCAGCCATGGAAGAAGTTTGCATCAAAAGCGTTTTTTATGTGGGTTAATTCATTGAATCTAATATCTGTAATCAAAATGGTACCAATGATAAATATCATAGCCCCGCCACCAAAAAAAACCTATGATCACACATAAAAATATCACATTAAATATGATGCCTCTTCTATTACCTTCTCTAAAATTTTGTATTATTTTTTCAACTCCATCAATTAAGAACCATCCCCCCATAGACAGAACTCCTAAAAACGGTCTGCCGAATACTAACTCGACACTCCCGAAAACTAGCAAAGCTACTTTCAATATCCTATATATTTGTTTTAGTATTTTAGTCAATCTATTTTCAACTCCATCATTAACATTTTTTTAAGAAATTTTTTCGGTTAACATTCTTCGAAATAAAATTAGGCTATTTTTATAAAAATGGACGGTATGATGAATTTTGTGAGAGTTCAATAAGTAAAAAGTAGAAAAGATGCCACGTATACGTGCTTATATCTTAGTAGGAAAAGCCCCAATCTGAAATAGCCTAGCCTTAAATTATGTAAGCTGCCCTCCTACCATTCTATAAATCCTTAGATTATTAGCTTTTTATAGTTAGGCTCTTCTCTTAAACTTTGTTGCTAGATCAATAGTCTTGAAACTAGAAAAGGTCCGAAAAAATAGATGTATACATACTTTTATCTCAAAAGTAACAATCAATTAATGCGAAAAAAGCCTTTACTTTTAATAATATCATAGTCTATTCGTTATTTTTTAATGGTATTTTATTACATAATAACGTTTTCCGTAAATTTAGTTACCATTGTACAACAAACGAACGTCGTAATTTTAGATTAATAGGTTTTAGAAAAAAATGTTATGAACCGTAGTTGAGGCGTTAACTTCTTAGTACGAGAAACAACTGTTATTGCAAATGCATGCTAAACAAAAAAACATTACTCCTCATTAATGAGGGTAACATTTTTAAGGGTTATGCTTTTTTATAAATATAAGGTTACGAGGCAATATCTTTTTTTCGATAAACAGTAAATGCCCCTAAGAAACTCACTGTTATGATTAAGAGCATAATTATCAAGTACAGAGGTTTTATCGTGTTATCAATCATGATTGAGGCAGAATCAACATATTCGAACGGTGTAAAATATTTTATTGCGTCAAATTTATCTGAAATGCCAGATATGATATCTAAAAAGTATGAAATTAATACAATACCTAGCGATATGGAGATTATATTTCTCGATTTTTTCATCACACTAGATATGAAAAATGCTATTGCCGCAAATGTTAAATGTAGTAGAAAAGGTGCTATGGTGATTAGAAAAAATGTTGTTGATTCTATAGGCTCATCACCTGCAATCGTAAAACCAATGTATGTGATTAACGACAATGCTATATTAAAGACTATTAAAGATAATAACACAGCGCATAATTTTTGTCCTACAACCTCCGTTCGAGTTAGCGGTTTAGAAAGCAAAAATTCTGCTGTCTTCTCACTTTCTTCTTTAACGAGAATACTAGAAGCTAGTAGGACCGCGTATATACTTCCGAACAATGTTGTAAACAAATAGCCTTCAATAGCATAAAATCCAAGAACCGTATGCAAGCTAAATTGATCCATGTTAAATGCCTGAAGCATAGCTTCTGGGTAAGCATTTAACAATTGGTCTAATGTTTCTTGCTGCTCAGCAAATGAAGGGTACATACTTAGCATCATTATGATTAACCCTCCGAGAACTGCTATCCAAATCCATAATGCTTTCTGTGCTTTTGCAAACTCCCTTTTGAATAACATTGCTTTTCTCCCCTCAATTCTCATAATAGTGCATGAACACTTCCTCTAATGAAGGTTCCTCAATGTTAATATCTCTTAATTTGAAATTGTATAATTGTTTAATTAGCGCAGTCGCGTTACCACTATATAAAAAATGCATTTCATCACCAACTACTTCTTGATTAATAACACCCTCTAAGTCCAAGCCTTGAGGCGGATGTTCAGAGAACAGAATTGAGACTTTTTTAAATTGATTATGGCGGAGCTGTTCAATCTGTTCTACTTTCAATACCCTTCCCTCTTTAATAATTCCTACTCTATCACACATTTTTTGTACTTCACCTAAATAATGCGATGAGAAAAAAATAGTTGTTCCATCATTCCTTAACTCATGAAGTAAATCAAAGAACGTTTGTTGTATTAACGGGTCTAATCCACTTGTAGGTTCATCTAAAATTAATAGCTTCGGTTGATGAAGAAGAGCTTGGATTATTCCTACTTTTTTTCTATTCCCAAATGACAAATCTTCGACCTTTCTCGTTAAATCTAAATCTAACCTTGCCGCTAATTCATTAATTTTAGCTGTAGCATCTAGTTTATAAAATTTCGAAGAATATTGAAGTAGATCTTTGGCTTTCATATCATCGTAGTAATGTACCTCTGAAGGAAGATAACCAATTATTTTACGAATTTCTTTCGAATCTTTTACTACATCCATTCCGAAAACAGTAGCACTTCCTTTCGTAGGATATATTAAGTTTAATAATGTACGGATGGTTGTACTTTTCCCTGCGCCGTTAGGTCCAATAAATCCAAATATTTCTCCTTCTTCTACTTCTAAGGTAACATTTTCAATTCCTCGATTTTTACCAAAAAACTTCGTTAAATTATCCATCTGAATGGCATTCACGGTATTCCCCTCTTTCTATTAATGAGAAAACATTTCACTTTTTGTGCTTTTTATTTCTCTTATTAAAATAGTATCCACCTCTCCTCACAAATAGCACATAAAATAAAGATGGCATAGGGGCTTGTATTAACCCAATGATTCCCCACAGCCAATAGTTATGCCCATGTCTTCTTGCGTCAAAAAATAACAAGGTACTTTGAGTAATTAGTATGATGGCTACAATTGGTATAACAACTAATTCTTCGCTAGTCATCCATCAGCCACCTGCTTATCTTTTGTAAAATAAACGATAATTGGAAGGATGGCAGTGACAACAAGTTGTAATGCAACAAAAATTTCTGGCGATTGAGTTAATATCACAATTAACCCGGAGCCTACGGTCAAGATTATCAAAATGTATATGAGTATATCTCGTATAAATTTCTTTCTCAAAGCTAATTTATCCGCTATTATTTTTTGTTCAAGCCAGTTTAAATCTGGTGTTTCGATTGAGAACTGATGATCGATACTTGCTAAGCCTTTATTAACCTCTTCCACAGTGCTCTTATAGCTTTTTTTGTCGTCGATGTGTGTTACTTTGTTTTTCGTCACTAATTTTCAACTCCCTTCTAATCTTATCTATACCATAATGAATACGTGATTTAGCCGTACCTACTGATATATTAAGCATTTTTGATATTTCTTCATACGTATATCCATAATAATGCTTTAGTACAATCGGGATTCGATAATTACTAGCTAATTGTCCCAATGCTTGATTAACATCAGCCCACTCCTCATTTTGAGTTTCAAACTGCCATCTCATTTCCCGCAAAGCTTGCATTTGTTCAAGCCATTTTTTTTCACGTTTGTTTTTTCTACATTGATCTATATAAACATTTGTAGCGATAGAAATGAGCCACGAAGAAAAAGCCGACTTCCCATTGTATAACCTTATTTTTTCTATGCATTTTGTCATCGTTTCTTGAGCAAGTTCCTCTGCCAAATTGTAATTCATTGTGACTTTTATTAAATACTTTACTAAAAAGGGATAATGATGTTGAAATAATATTGCAAAAGCTTGTGAATCTCCTCGTTTTGCATTCTCTATCAATTCCTGTTCCTGCATACCCACCCTCCTTCATGGGAACCCAAACACCCCAACCTTCGAGTCAATAATAATACGCTATACATGATAGATTCGTTCAAAAAACCTTACATAAATGCGTAATAATTTTGAAAAGTATATTTAGATGACAGTGAACTATGATTATTCACTGCCTATACATATTATAAACAAATCTTTAGCTTAAGATTAAAACGATTAAAGTACTCTTGAAATAACGTTGTATTTTTACGAACATTTTTATTAATTTATTTTATATTATTCGTGATTTAGTTGACATCTATTTAAATAATTGTTATATTATCCTCTGGTTAGAGCAAAAAAATAATATTTGTAAATTCACAATATAAAGTCAATGGAGGATTTCTCATGAATTTTGATTATGATGTAATTATTGTCGGTGCAGGACCAGCTGGTATTTTTACTAGTTATGAAATTTCGTTAAAAATGCCTCATGCCAATGTCCTATTAATAGATAAAGGTCACGATATATACCGTAGACATTGTCCAATTCTAGAGAAAAAAATCCAAAAATGCCCTCCACCAGCTGGAAAGAAAGATTTTTCAGGTTGTTTACCAGCATGTTCAATAACAAACGGGTTCGGTGGAGCAGGAGCATACTCTGATGGAAAATTTAATATTACAAGTGAATTTGGTGGATGGATGACAGATTACCTGCCTAATTCTGAAGTTGTTGATCTTATAAAATATGTTGATCAAATTAACTTACAACACGGAGCTACAGAAACAATTACAGACCCATTAACTTCCAAGGTTCGTGACATTGAAAAAAGAGGTTATGCAGCAGGTTTAAAATTATTACGTGCTCAAGTTCGTCACCTTGGAACAGAACAAAACCTTCAAATACTACAAAGTATTTATGAATACTTAAAAAGAAAAATAGAGATGAAATTTAAAACTGAAGTTGCCGATATCATTACAGAGAAGAGTGACGGTCATCATACGGTGAAAGGAATCGAACTTACGAACGGTGAAATTATAACATCAAAAAAAGTCGTTATTGTTCCTGGACGTGACGGTTCCGCGTGGCTATCAAATATATTTAGAAAACGACGACTCAACATGATAAATAACCAAGTAGATATCGGTGTTCGGGTTGAGACATCAGATATAGTTATGGAGGAAATTAATACACATTTATATGAGGGTAAATTTGTATTCAATTCTTCTGTAGGAACAACCGTTCGGACGTTTTGTAGTAATCCATCTGGTCATGTTGTTGTCGAAAACCATTCAGGGATCATGCTAGCTAATGGACATTCGTACAAAGATCCTAACTTAGGAAGTAGCAATACTAACTTCGCTCTACTCGTATCACATAAATTTGCTGAACCATTTGATCAACCAAATGAGTTTGCACACGAAGTATCTAGATTAGCAAACCGTTTATCAAACGGCGGGATTATCGTTCAAAAGTATGGTGATATCTTAAAAGGTCGCCGCTCAACTGAAAAAAGAATGAAGGAAGGATTTTTAGAACCAACTTTAAAAGAGGCCGTACCTGGAGATTTAGGTCTTGTATTACCTTATAACACGATGAAAAGTTTAATAGAGATGACAGAAGCACTTAACCACGTTACTCCTGGTCTTGCATCTGAACATACACTTTTTTACGGAGTTGAAGCAAAGTTTTATTCAGCACGACCGAATCTTAATAATAAGTTTGAATCAGAAATAGATGGACTTTATGTTGGTGGTGATGGGGCTGGTATCACTCGTGGTCTTGCTCAAGCTGGTGCATGTGGTGTATGGATTGCCCGTGATATTATTGAAACAATTAAATAGTTCAGTAGTTTAATAATATCAAGTAACTACTTTTTTAAAACCACATGGGCATCAATATAACCCATGTGGTTTTCCTCGTTGCTATTATTTGTCTTTTTAATGTTTGAACTACGAATTTTGTTATGATGCTGCAGACTCATCCACCTTTGCAGATCGTTTATTTTGTGACAACATTAAAGTAATCGCCATGCCGATAAATGTAAGCACAATTCCAATCATTTGTAGAAAGCTAGGTCGAAAACCTGTAATCATTGTATCGAGTAAAATGGCTACAATTGGATCTAAAAAAACTAACGCTGATATTAAACCTGCTGATAGATGTCTCACACTTCCAAAAAACAAAAAATAGACAACACCTGTATGGAGTGATCCAATGAGTGTTACAGCAATCCAATTACTTGTTTCTAACCCCATAAACGCTTCAAAATTAACAAGAGGTAATAACAAAATCGCGCCGAGTGTTGTTTGAATGACAGTCACTGCATATGAACTTAATTGGCGAATGTTTTTGCTTAATAGTGTAAGAAAAGCATATAACACAGCTGCTAAAAATGCCCAAATGAGACCAGATGAAAGTAATTGGCCAAATGGTGTATTAGTTCCTAAACCCGAAACGAGCATTGTTCCTAGAAAGCAGACGCTTATCGTTAATACAGTCACAACAGTTAACTTTTCTTTATAAAAAAGACTACCAAACAGTAAAACAATCACAGGGGCTAAATAATAAATTGATACAGCAACAGTGACAGGCATCATTTCGAATGCTTTAAAAAGAAACACCCAATTTAGCACTAATATAAGACCACAAAAAATAATTTGTTTTACTTCATGTTTGTTCCACTTTTCCGAAGCGAATTTTCCTGTTAATAACCAAAATACGCCTAAAAAAATTGAAGCAAAAACACATCGCACAAAAACTAATTCAAACGCATGAAGTCCAGTTTTTGCAGCTACAAATCCAATAGATCCAAAAATACTCATAGCTACAATCATGCCAACCATTGCTGCAGATTTCTTTGATCTCGAAAACTTTGTCTTCACTAACAATGCTCTCCTTTTTGTCCGACTTTAGTTTATTTCTATTGGAAATGCACTATATACTCTGACTGACATTAAATATTAATTATAAATAATTTCAAAAGCATTGTAAAATTTGCAAAATAATAAAAATTAAAGTAATGTACAAGTATTAACGATAATCTCGATTACTTCAAGATTACTTGTTATTTTTCATGAATGTTTTATTAAAAATTGCATATATTAAATTTTGGACGAATTGTTTTAGAAAGTAAATCGTTTCCTGAACAAATGGAGCTATCCAAAATCGGATGGCTTCTCTTGTTACATCACTTAGGAGGTTGATTGGATGGTATTTGGCAAAAAGGTTATCAAAGAAATTGAAACAGAAGAAACAAAAATATGGGTATGCTCATCTGAGTTGTGTAATTGTTGGGTACGAGATAATTTTAGAAGTAAAGACCAAACTACTTGCCCCGCTTGTAATAGTGAGATGGAGATGGCATTTAAAGAGTTGGAAATCGTTCCTAATAACTCCATTATTTCATAACCTCAATAATATTATCTATCAACGAACCATATTAACCATTAACAAACCATTTCTATAAGCATAGTTTGTAGCCACAATTACGATCCGTGCCATCATCAGGTGACCTAATATGACAATGATGGCACGGGATTGATTGAAACATGAAATCGTCCAAGGACTGTCACAAATTGACTTAAGCCACTAATCTCCTGGTAGAAAAACCACCACCTTCATAGGTAGCAATCTCCAACACTCTTTACAATTAACTTAAATTCTCCCATGAAATTCAGCTATTTTTTCTTTCATTTCAAGTCTTTTGCTCTCGATTTTTCTAAATTTACGCAAAGATATCAATGATATGATAGAAAGAAGGAAAAACCCTATATAAGTGATATTATGATTTTGCTGAATAATATTTGTTTTCATCAATTCCATCTCCTCCCCAAGCTTTATGAAGCACTATTCCCATTCATACATTTTTTCTATTAAAATCGATACCTAGTCTAAAAGTGCATGCTCTCAGCTGCATGTAAATCCACCGTGCCGTTCAAAAAGAGCTTTTCATTTATGTATTAATAAATATTAATCCACCTTCTATTTTTTGCACTTTATTATAACATCTATTATACGATTTATAATGATTTTTACGTACCCTAAATAATTTTAAAGTATCATACTAATATTTTCCTAAGCATTCCTGTTGCATTGCGACAAAATTAGGTGTATATTTTATATTATAATAATTAGGAGGCTAACTAAATGGATGATTATCTCAACCATGTTGGTTTCAACTTAAAAGTAGTTGCTAGAACACTTACAAATATACAGAATAACAAATTAGAGCAGCACGGAGTAACGATCGCACAATACCGCGTCCTTTATCATCTAAAAGAAAAGGAAGGCTTATCACAGTCAGAGCTACTTGATGCTTTGCAAATTAAACCTTCCTCATTGACAGGGTTAATTGAACAACTTGAGAATAAAAAACTTGTGACAAGAAAATGTGACAGTAAAGACGGACGTTTAAAAAGACTCTATTTAACTAACCAGGGGTCTGAAAAGATTGAACAGTTATGGAATATTATTGTCGAATTAGAAAATGAGCTTACAAGTGGATTTTCACCAGAGGAAAAGGCCCTTATGGTATCTTGGTTAAAGAAGTTGAAAAGAAATACTTGCAAGGAAGCAAATGAATAAAGAGAGTATAATCTTGACTCCCCTCTTAGATATCATCTACCAAATATCCATATCTGACTAGTTCATTAACATTAACCACATTGGTTAATGTTAATTATATTATTGCCACTTTAAGGATGATGGTTGGAAAAAAATATTTAAAAATAGTTAGGAAGCTAATAAATTACAAATGGGGGAATATGCATGAATAATAGAAGTGAAATCTTAGGTACCGAACCAATACCCAAACTATTGTCTAAGTTATCGATTCCTGCAATGATCGGCATGTTAGTTATGTCGCTTTATAACGTTGTTGATACAATTTTTATAGCTAAAGGTGTAGGGACACTTGGAGTTGCTGGCGTATCAATAGCCTTTCCTTTGCAATTGATATTGTCTTCAATAGCTGCTGCCATTGGTATAGGTGGTTCGGCAGTCATATCAATTAAACTTGGGCAAAAAAAGCAAGAAGAAGCTAATCATGTTTTTGGTAATTTTCTTGCTTTATTACTCGGCTTAAACTTAATAGCAATTACTCTTGGACTTTTATTTCTAGAACCGTTACTACGACTTTTCGGTGCAACGGATTCCATCCTTCCTTATGCAATGGATTATTTAAGCATTATTTTATTAGGAATGATCTTTTTTGCATTTGCTATGTCTTCGAACAATATTGTACGCGCAGAAGGTAACGCAAAAACAGCCATGATAACAATGATTGTTTCATCGATTATCAATATTATCCTTGATCCTATATTTATTTTCACATTAAATATGGGTGTCAAAGGTGCTGCCATCGCTACTATTATTTCACAAGTTGTTGCAGCGCTTTATATATTTAATTATTTCTTTATAAGTAAGAAAAGTAGCTTGAGCATTTCATTTAAACATCTCAAACTAAAACTATCATATATTAGATCCATTTTAACTATCGGCTCTTCTGCTTTCATTAGACAAATCGCAGGTAGTATTATGTTTGTTGCAGTAAATAGGATGTTAATTATTTACGGTGGTGAGCTTGGGGTAGCAGTATTCGGAATGATTCATAAGGTAATGGCGCTTTCTGTCATGCCGATGTTCGGAGTTATTCAAGGCTTGCAACCTATTGTTGGCTTTAACCATGGGGCGAAACAGCCTGAACGTGTGAACGATACAGTAATGTTATCCATTAAAGTAACAACAATTATTTCAACTGCAGTATTCGTAATTGTCCTAGCATTTGCTAAACCATTAATTTCAATTTTCACATCTGATGTTCAGGCAATTACGATGGGAGAAAATGCGCTCAGAATTATATTTGCACTCATGATCACAGTTGGTTTCCAAATGGTAATTGGAGGTGTTTATCAAGCACTTGGCAAAGCTAAACCAGCATTCATATTATCAATGGCTCGCCAAGTATTATTTTTAATCCCTCTCGTTTTATTATTACCTCGTCTGTATGGATTAACAGGCGTATGGCTTGCTTTTCCGCTAGCTGATTTGTTTGCATTTATGATAACTTTTGCCTATGCATGGAAGGATCGTATAATTACTTGGAAGAAACAAACACAAAATAGCAATGCAAATGCCTCCGCCTAGTATAAATTGACAATAACTGCAATGACTGTATTTTCCCTTACATTATGTTTTTTTTAAAATGATGACAATAGTGTTTATTCTCCCTACTTATAATAAATATTACTTTTTCTACACACATAGTATATTTATATAGTAAAAAAGATTGATCGGCATAGCGATCAATCTTTTTTAGGTTCTATTCACGAAGTTTGTTTAAAAAGGATTTGTATTGGACAATAAATACCAACTCACCTACTTTATTAAAAATACTATAAGAATTCACAAAAATGATCTTGATTTACAGCTATACATGCATTAATATGGAAATGCTTGCAGAAAATACAGGTTGCTTTGTTAACTCGACTATGTATTTAGCAATTAACTAATGTACTAATGTTAACGTTACCACTTTTAGAAAGGGAGACACGGATGAAAATTAAAACAAAACTGTTACTTTCATATTCATCTTTAATAATAATCCTCATTATACTGGGGAGTTACGCCGTTGTTAATATTTCTAATATTAACGAAAACGGCAAACATATAGTAGATGAAAGACTAGTACCTACCTCTTCAATTGGTAGAATTGCACAGTATGCTAGTAACACGCGAATTGAAATGCTCCAAGCTTTAGTCAATGAAGATAGTTCAATGACAGCAAAGGCGAAAATTAGTATGGATACCGTTGATCAAATGTTACTATACTATAAGGAAAATTCAATGACTGCTGGAGAAAAAGAAATTTTTCAACAATTAGAAGATGATTGGGAACTATTTAAAGAACGAGTCTCTGAAAATACTGAGTTTATTATGCAAGGTCAATATGAAAAGGCTCGTGAAGGAATTGCATTAAGTGGTGATCAATTCGACAAAGTTGAGGACAAAGTCGGAAAACTCATGAAGGTTAATATAGATCTTGCTAATGAACTATCATCACAAAACAATAAAATTTACCAATCTACAAAAACGTTATTATTGATTGGTCTAGTCATAGCAATAATCACTTCCTTTGTTATCGCACTAGTCGCAGGAAGGAAAATTACTAATCCTTTAAAAACGATAAGTATGCGTGTAAGTCAAATTGCTGATGGAGAATTAACGGGTGAACCCATCAAAATTAAGACTAAAGATGAATTATTTTTGTTAGGAAATGATATCAACACAATGCAAGATAATTTAAAAGTGTTAGTTAATAATGCAGCTGAAGCAGGAGATCAACTAGCAGCAGCAGCTGAAGAACTAAGTGCAAGCACAGAGCAAAGTTCATTAGCTACTGAACAAATGGCAACACTGGCTCAACATTCGGCTGAACGTGTTGAGAAACAACTACAAGGTATTAATAATATTTCTTCAACGATTAAGAAGGTATCTGACAATACATTAGAAATAGCACTTAACAGTAGTGACATGGTAGAAATCTCTAAAAAAGCAACGGCGGCTTCTGAAAATGGCTCTATTATTGTTACAAAAGTGGTTGAACAAATGAATATGATCACTAATATAGTAACTGACAGCACAAGTCAAATATATCAGCTTGACCAAAAATCCAATAAGATTAGTAATATTATTAATATTATTACCGATATATCAGAACAGACTAACTTGCTTGCCTTAAACGCTGCCATCGAAGCGGCTAGAGCCGGAGAAAATGGTAAAAGCTTTGCTGTTGTTGCAGATGAAGTAAGGAAACTAGCAGAAGAAACAAAGCAATCCGCATCACAAATTGCTTCTGTATTACATGAGATACAAAATGAAACAAGAAGCTCTGTAAAACATATGAGTGAAGGTTCAGACAAGGTAAATGAAGGCATTACGTTAACAGAAGAAGTAAATGACGTATTCGGCAATATATCTCAATTAATATCTGACGTTGCTACGAAAGTAGACGAGGTTATGCGTTCTATCCAAACGATGGCTGAAGCAAATGAGCAATTAGTTTCAAGCTCAAAATCTGTAGAAGAAATGGCACATTCATCTGTTTTAGCAAACCAAGAAAGTTCTGCAGCTTCTGAAGAACAGTTAGCTACTACAGAAGAAATCACAAGTTCCGCAGAATCCTTATCTGCCTTAGCCGATAAATTGCATAATCAAATATTGAAGTTTAAAATAACTAAGTAAAATTCACTATAGTTAACGATTCTTCGATGGAACTGTAGGAATGACATTAAGTTTACTTATCACTTTTTATAAAACTCAATAAGTTACAAATATAAAAAGCGTGTTTGATAAAAGATTGATCAAAGCACGCTTTTTATGTATTCTCTTTTCCACACTCTATTATCGTGCTGGCTTCTTATATTCATATGTCGAAACCATTCTCTTTTCCTTATGCATGTGATAATACAGATTAATCACTAACAAGCTATCTTTCATTACTGGTATTCCTAAAAAAACGTTTAATTCATAGTTAAAAAGTGATTTCTATGAGTAAACCTAGGTATGTATTATATGGTTAAGTGAGATTTTTTAATAATTTTCCAGCCTTGCCTTTCCATGCATTTGCTAAGTCTGTACATTTTAAAATTTCCTCTATAGCTTCTTTATTCTTCTTATCATGAAATAAAACTTGGTTAGCAGACCAGATGGACACGTTATTTTGTGCACGCTCGATCAATTTGATCTCTGAGTTACAGTTCACAGCACCTTCTTTAATGACCTTAAAGAAATAACCAGTATACCCTGTTTCTACGAATCTAGATAGTAGAGAATCAATTTCGTTGAACTTCGAAATCGTATTACAAGGAATTCTGCCCTGTGAAACTTGAACAATTGCATCTCCAAGAGCAAATATATCTCCTATAAAAATATCTTTCTCAAGCATATTCCTCACTGTTATATTTTCACCAAATGCTGGTGGTTCAATAGATTTATTAAACTCTTTTTCAAACTGTAAGTAATGCTCGTATGGATAAACACAAACCGCCCTATCTGGACCACCATGATACTTTTGATTAGCTACTCCATCACCTACAAACCCCTCTGTTGTTAAAAACGCTTCCTCAATGATTTGTTTCCCTATGCCTGAATCTTCGGTTTTTCCATTCCAAACATAACTTTTGGGTTGCCCAATACTTATAGAAACTATGTTTCTTTCCATGTTAATCACCTCAATTTTCCATTAACGTTTTTATTCTAGCTGTTATTTTGAATATGTTCAACATTTTCCTTTTATGCTCAATTGCTTCATATAATAATCTTAGGAAATTGAACATCGGCAAATGAAGTGACAACCCTATCCAAAGCTCATCTGCAGAGGTGTGAACTTACGCAACAAACGTCTGTCATTATTTAATAAGAAGGAATGATGACAGTGAACACATTAAATGTTAAGAACGGTAATACAAAATTTATAAAATCTGATTCGTAACTTTATTACTTTTTCGCTGTTTACATCATGCGATACGACCAAACGTTAATTCGATTTCCATCAGGGTCAAAAAAGTGGAATCCTCCCCACCCTTCCAATGGATTCCCAGCAATTTCTGATAATTCCATATGCTGATCTTTGAGTCTATTATATGTTTCATAAAATTTATCTGGTCTAATATCAAAATATGTACGTACTGCTGGATTCCCTCTAACTGGTTCATTAATTTTTTCTAGAAAAATATTATCCATCAATGTTTGTTGATGAACATTGAAGTCATAGGCATCTTCCGTTTGAAGATGAGCATATCCTTTCTCTGTGTGTTCAATGACCTTCAAAAAACCTAGATGAGTTGTATACCAATCAACAGCTTTGCTTATGTCGGTGACACCGATTCTTGCATTTATCTCACCAAATCCTAATAGTCTAGCATCAGGGTAATGATCCTTCTCTGTAGGATTTTCAAAAACTGTAAATCGAGCATTTTCAAACCCATAAAAATCAAACGTTTTCAAACCATTTACTAATGTGACCTGTTTTGAGTATGTAATGCCATGCTGTTCAAAATAGTTAAGTGTATTTTCGATACTGCCAATCTCAAAACACAACCTAACATTACCTTCTTCCGCAGTTTCATTTATGAAATGGTCTATATCGGAATCAAATGATTTTACCGTAACTACTCCTTGTCTAGGCATTTTCAAAAAAGCTTTTTTCCCCAATGGCGTCTGAACCTGATCTAAACACTCCCATCCCATATGTGTTGTGTACCAAATTACCCCTTCGTCAAATCGCTCCCACGAAACCATGATGAAGCCTCCATCCCAACGAAACATAACCAATCACGCTCCTTAATATGAATATCTACATATATATCCTAAACCTTAAAGTGGGTTTAATGTCAACATTTTTTGGAAATTCTGTTTTTAAAAACGCTTTCATAACATTCTTTGCTATAGTCCAACCTAGAAAATAAAGAAGTCGTTTTCACAACAAGCATCTATTTAAAGTATCCAAAGATGCTACGAACGCTAGATGTACCTCCTTATATCTTACTAAGAAAAAAACCTAAAACAAAAAAAGAAACTCCTTTTATGTAGAAGTTCCCATGTTAAAATTGCAGTTTTTTCGTGAATTTAATGCTATTAGCACTGAGTAAATACAGCTAATTATTCTTATTAATCATCGTTGGTACAAAAATATTATTTTTTTCCTTTGTTTGAGACGACTTATTTTCCCATCTACCGCTTCCATAGGAAGTTTGCCAATACTAATCCCAAAATTACCCGTTAGATGTAACACCTAAACTAACGTAATATTCATTGCCTAAATAGACCAAAATGCGTTAATCCAAAACTTCAATCTTTCCAATGGTTGCTTGCATTGGGCTACTATCTAAAACTTCACCATCTATTCATACTTTAAACTTCTTATCTTTTTCCAAGCTGCTTTTATCAACCGACTTTCCATAGCTTAGAATAATATTTCCGGTGTTTCCTTTTTCAAAAAAAACACCTTGTTTAACTTCCATTTCTATTGATTGATTATTAAGTTTTATTATTTCCCCAATAAAGTCTGATTCGGCTAAATATTCTTCATTATTGTTACAGGCTGAAAGCAATATTAAAAACAGTAAATATCAAGAGTGATATCCTTATTGTCATTATTGGACACCCACCATAAATTCAATATATTTACCTCGTTCCAGTAGAGCCGTGGCCACCTCTATTTTCATTATTTAGAAAGTCTACTTCCTTAAAAGTCACATGCTGCATTTTTTTTATCATTCTAAATTGACAAATCCGATCTCCAAATTCAATCTTAGTATCTCTCAGAGCATACGCTGGGAAAAACCATTGATCATTATCACCTTTATACGACTCATCGATTACCCCCATTGAGTTTGTTTGGATGATACCGAAATTTTTAAATGTACTTGATCTAGGTACAACATGCGCTTCGTACCCATCAGGGAGTTCCATCGCAACACCAAGAGGAATTAAACAGAACTCTTCCTTTTGGATTACTACAGTTTTAGCTGCACGTAAATCAATCCAATCCCCAACTTCAATTTTATTGATTTTTGGTAATTGATTATGAAAATACTTTATTTTTATCGTTAATGACATTTATGTTTTCTCCTCTACCATGGACTAATTTATATAGTAAAAATAAAGTAAAATAAAGTTATGCTAAAAACTATTGTCCATACTCTATTAGTATAAACCGTTTTATTGTACGAACCCTGTCTATGTTCTTTAATGACAGTATTTATCTTTATGCGATATCGCAACAACCAACAAAAAAGATGCATAAATGCACCCTCGCTAAGCTGTTATGTCACGTTTTAACGTTTTAATGGATAAAATTAAATAAGTGATTACAACTGCACCAATGAAGAATATAACTTTAAGATATATTATGGCTGACAAAAAGAAAAATGTATAAAAAACTGAGCTCCAAATAATCAAGACCCCTATTATCTTTGGTTTCATAGGAATCGCTTTATGCTCCCGATAGTTTTTTATATACTCCCCAAGTATTTTATTATTCATCAACTTATCATATAATTTTCTCGATGATTTAGCATAACAAAAGCCTGCTAGTAATAAAAAAGGTGTAGTCGGTATTAAGGGCAATATGATACCTATGACACCACATATTAAAGCAACTGTTCCTATTACGATCAATACGGTTTTTTGAAGTGTTTTCATAACCGAACTCCTTGCTGCTAGATTAAATAATTATATTTGTCAAAAAATAACCAAGTATTATGAATTAAATTGTTTAGAGTTAACATTAGCAACATTATAACACCGTAGATAAGGAAAAGCTAACCGTCGGCGGTATGCATACTTAATTTTTATACAATGTTACCATTAAATATTTATCTAGACTTTTTTCCATTGTTGGTATGTTACTACGGCTATTAGAGTTTTATATTGCTAGTTATTAAAATTTATAAAATCCCCATGGAATATAGTAGCTTTTCTCAATATTTCTTTCTCGTTAAGCGTATATATATCCATTTGAATTAATGTCATTATTTTCGTAAGGTGGAGTTTTTTCACTACATGTAGTTATAATGTAGTTTTCCTCTTGGATTACATATATCTCATCATTTAGCCTCCAGTCAAATAATTTTGCTATTAAACTGACTATTTAAATGTATTCTACTCATATTTCATCAACATAAAAGTGTGAGTTGCACCCTATCTTTTATCAAGCTTCTTTTCATACACTTTGTTGCTATTGATACCACGATAAATAATTTTATTCAATCTTCATTTTACATAAGAGGAGTTATGATCGTGTTTATTTCTTAAAAACATTTTTAAATAAAACACCTTTATAGAACATAAAAACCAATAAGTTTTACTTATGTTAAGTATACATTAATTCGTATTTTAATTATAAATAAATGGGTTATATGATAAAAGATATGAAAGGAGGGATTTATATTTATGATGATTTTACTAATATTAATAGGGATCTGCGCATCATTTATTGGAACATTGGCTGGTAGCGGTGGACTTATCAGTATGCCAGCTCTACTTTTGCTTGGTGTACCTATTCATTCAGCTATCGCTGCAGCCAAATTTTCAAATATATTTAGTTCATTTTCTAGTTTTTATACGCTGTTATGGAAAAAAGAAGTTACTTTCTCTTCAGTAGTGGTTATTGTTCCTTTAGCCTTACTTGGAGGGATTGCAGGGGCACTTTGTGCATCTGTATTATCTGAACAACAAATGACGATGATTGCAATTGTATTACTCAGTTTTGCGTTAGTGGTGAATTTACTAAAGAAACTACCACAAGAAAAAGTAGTGAATAACATCATTCTGAAAAATACACACCCTCTGTTATTCTTCATCGGAGTGTATGACGGTTTATTTGGACCAGGACAGGCTACCATATTATTGTATACCCACTTATACAACGGATTGTCATATATTAAAGCAGTGGCTTTTACACGTTTTCAGACCTTTATGAGCTGTATCGGCGCATTTTTCACCTATTTCTTTGCTGGTTATTTCGATTGGCAAATCTCGATATTGCTAGCAACAGGTTCACTAATTGGTGGACTCATAGCTGTAAGAGTTGCTACAAGGCTCTCAACAAATCACGTAAAGAATCTCCTGAGAATAGTAACTACCATACTAATTATTCAACTAATTCTAAGTATATGACCACCTGAATTTGAGACTATCCTTATATTAATAAACGAAAAACGTGGCTACACGGTATTTCTTGAAAAGGATTAACTACCAATAATAATATAGCTTATATTCCTTTGGGACTAGAGAATGTAGCACGAGCAATTTGCTACGAACGCTATGCGTATATGACCTTATATTTAAGGACAAAAGGCGTCAATCAATACGAAAACAGCCTTGAACAAATACCTAAATCACCATGAGTTAAAACTAAGGGTGGTGTTTCGTTACAAGTAAGAGAACATTGAATTTCATATTGGAGGTGTGCAAATGAATGATTTTCAACAAATTATCCAAAACTAGAACTTTGTCACCTTACTACTTGGATGTTAGTGTTTTGACGAACGATGCCAGCCATATAACTAACGTTAGCAGATTTTCTTCTACGATTCATTTGCGAATAAGACTTCTAGAAATTGTAAAGTAATGCTACCCCTATGAAACTATCAATCATCATTTATTAAGTGCTCAACCTATTCTCACCCATATCTTATAAAAAAAATAAACTTTTGTTTATCCTATTGACAATTTAAATTATCGTAATATGATTAATCATAAGTTTTTGAAAATTCGATAATTTATAAGGTGGCTATAATATGAAATATGGATTTGCTAAACGAGTTCAACATTTACAAGGGTCAGAAGTTCGAGAGCTATTAAAAATCATTGAGAGCGGAGATGTAATTTCTTTTGCTGGTGGTTTACCTGATGAGAGTTTATTTCCTATTAAAGCTGTTGAAGATGCTTTCGAAAAAACATTTTTATCAGGAAAAAAATCTCTTCAATATGGTGTTACCGAAGGCTTTACTCCACTACGTGACTTGATTGTTGAGCTTTTGAAAAAACAAAAAATTGTAACAACTACTAATGAATTATTGTTAACGACTGGTTCACAACAAGCGATTGACCTTTTTTCAAGGATAATGTTTAACCCTGGTGACATCATACTAACTGAAAATCCAACTTACTTAGCAGCTCTTCAAGTTTTTAAATCATGTGAGGCTACTATATTGCCTGTTTCAAGTGATGAGCACGGCATGTTACCTGATGATCTTGAATATAAAATTAGAAAATATAAGCCGAAATGTATTTATGTTGTACCAACATTTTCAAACCCTACAGGTAGAGTATGGTCTATGGAACGTAGACAAAAGTTACTAGAGTATGCGAAAAGGAAAAACGTTATTATATTTGAAGATGATCCTTACGGACAAATAAAGTTCGATGACCAAGAATACTTACCTGTTGCAGCACTGGACCAGAGCGGGACTCAGGTTGTTTATACAAGTACGTTTTCTAAAACCGTAGTACCAGCATTACGCACAGGATGGATTAAAGGTCCTCACCAAATTATAAGGATGATGACACAGGCAAAACAAGCTGCAGATCTTCATTCCAATTCTTTATCTCAACAAGCACTCTATCACCTTTGTACAGACTTTAATCTTGATAATCATATTAAACAAATTCGAGCTGTTTATCATAAAAGAATGAAAATCATGCTGGAATTGTTGGATTCAGCTAATATACCAAACATTTCTTATGATATTCCGAAAGGTGGCATGTTCTTTTGGGTAACTCTCCCTGCAAACATTGATGCTACTAAATTATTGACAGCTTGCATTCAAAAAGGTGTTGCGTATGTACCAGGTAAACCATTTTATGTTAGCTCTCCTGAACTAAATACTCTACGCTTAAACTTTTCTCACTCGACTCCCGACAAGCTTAGAGAAGGAATGGGCACTTTAGTCGACGTGTTTGCAGCTGAAAGCATGCTTCCAAATGTCTAACTTGACATCGTACCTGCAATAGTTCATTTGTTCTTTACCAGTTTGACCTTCAACCCCATGATTGACTAATAATGCTTAAGGATTGTTATGAGAGATAAAGACCTGTGATAATAATTGATTCAGGTTGCATTCCTGAACGTTTTAATTTCACATGCCCCATTAGCGGTAATTTTAAATAAAAATACTTCAGAGGCACTAACATAAAGCTTTATCGCCAATTTTCATCGAACGGAAATAAAGTTCTTAAAATATATCATTACCAAAATTGCAACAGTATACAACCTTCTAACCCTCTAAAAAGTTAATGCTTCTGCAGTCATCACTAGCACATTTGTTAGTGATGACACAGCATTATCACAAAAACCATTATTTCTGAAATAGCTAAAGTAACTAAACATAAATGGGGTTAAGTCCTTGTTGAATAGCTTATGTAAACCGATCTTTCTTATCATTACAGCTGTATAGCATTGTAATAATTAGGCTTTAAATCATTGTAATAGCATAACAGCTAAGTTAATAAAGGCAGCACCTATTATTTCAGTAAGGTAGCCATCCGGAGCATTCCATCTATGAATATGTATATAAACATCTGTCATTGCTTGTCAATATCATTATTAAAGCTTCAACCATTCCTGCCACTACAGTTGGAACTTATTCAAACAGTGCACACACACTTTACTTTCAGTAAAGTGAGCTTTTGACTGTTTTCCATAACCCCAGTCATGATGACATTAGCTTTTTTCTTTGTCCTCCCCCCTCACTTGTCGCCTTCCTTTTATTTACGGTTAAATCTTCAAATTAATATTATATGGTCGTTCTACACACTCAATCCACTTCAATAACAATAACAATATAATTTCCAGGCTTTAGTGAAATTTACACTAAATAAATGATCAGGTTTCGTAGTATAAAGGAACATACCTCTACTTAGATGGTTGAAAACTTATAAGTTCGTTGAGCACATTGCGTATTGAAGCTCTCTGGAATTAGATTTAGTAATAGTTTTTCAATCAAAAAATGTTGTGAGCGCTTATCTCAATTGGAGTGAATTAATAAGGTGACAAAGGGTCACTGATGACAGATTTATATGTGGACGTATACGATAGTAAGTTTGTAAGAAAATTTTTGTATTTTATTACAACTTTTTTGTAATCTTATTCGTCTGTATATATAAAGGCTAAAAAGGAGGGTTTTTCTAATGAAAATACAAATCAAAAAAATTTTAGCAACACTTATCATAGTTCTTGTTTTTATAGAGTTCATTAGCATAGCGTTCTCGGATTACATATTTACACCTTTCCTTATAATAGATGGAAATATTAGTCTTTTATATTTTATTTTTTCCTACGCAATCATTACGTGCATAATTTTACTTGGCTGTATGTTATTCATAAATATTATGATTTCTACTTTTTCACTTAAAAAATAAATCTAGCTACTCTACTAAATTTTCTTAACTATGGAGAAAAGGCCTGAGTATAATGTTTTTCCTGATTATATTCCTATCATTAATGAGAAAATAGCAAATATTGTATTCATATGATCTTAAAATGCCTTTAATCTTTTCACTACATATTTAAGATAAAAAAGATTACCAATGTATTAAGTAAGTAAAAAACCAAACCATCAAAACAAAACGGTTTGGTCTATTGGTAATTAGGTTATCTATTCATTCTTCCGCTTTTTGAAAACCTTAAACAGCTTGTACGAACATCTAACCTCATTTGAATAATATGATTTGCTTGCTAGTCAATTTTTGACTGCTCATCCATTTACCTCTATCGCTTCACGATCTGCCCAATATAAATCTGAAAAAATTTCTGAGAAAGCGTCAACACTTCTTTCAAGTTCTTCAAATGTATTGTCTACACCGCCTATTTCTAACGTGATAGCTTTACTAGATATATCTTGATTATATATTCCATTTCCATCTTTTTTTGATTTTTGATATATTCCTCTACTAATTCCAGGGTACCTTTTATTCAGCTCTGCATTAAGTTTTTCGACAAATTGTTTATTTTGCTCATAATTTATATTTTCCGTTCCTAATACAAAATATAATGTTGCGTATTCAATTCCATTAATCATTTTAGTTGTAACATCTCTACGTGCCGAGTCCCGATGTATATCAATATAGTACTCTACATGACTATTGTTATTTGTGTTGACTTCTAAAATCTCACGAGACAAGTTATATGACATTGTTGTTTTCCATTCTTTCTCATGCAACTTTGCTGTCATATTCGTTTGATCATGATGTGCTCCGATCCCTTCTTTAAGGAGATTAGCTGATAAGCGCTTACCTAGTGCAACGACATTCACTCGATTATCATTACTGATTGCATGATTTGGACTGCTAGCATCTTTTATATATGGTAAAAAAGATTCCCAACTATGCGTCTGATAGATATATACAGTCTTATTTGGTATATGATCAACAAGATTATTTTCAACTAACATTATGTTTTCATCCTGTTTTAGTTTTTCTGTTGCGACTTCTCGTTCTTTTAATAAAACTTCAATTGGTGGTGACGATTCAAATACGTACTCAGTTTCTTCGGTTATACTCGTTTTGTTTAAGGAGGAAGTTATGCCTGGTAATTCTCCGCCAAAAAATGTTGTTGAATCACTTAGAATAATATTTGTGCCAAATTGTAGAATAGATTCAGCTATATTCTTAATAGAAAATAAATCATTCTCACTTTCTTCTAGAGTAAAATGTTGATTTTCTGCCTTCAGAAAGTGAATTAGTAGGTCTTCTGATTCTACATTTCCTAACGCAGTATCAATAAAGCTAGATTCATATTTAACGTTTAAGCTAACGATTAATGTTGATATGAAGAAGATGAAAAATATCAGCATTGGAATACTAGTCATGAGCAATAACCTTTTGTTTCTATACGGCTTCATAAATATAATCCCCCCTATGTTAATCTATATGCATAGAAAGGATACAATATATTAATTTAATAAAATAATATAAAGAATAGTAGATTATACCACTAATTTCCATTAACACTATTAAGTACAGGTGGTCGGACCTATTGGCTTTATCCTCATATGTTATAAAGAAACAGCTTCTAATTCGGAACCTTATATATATCCCGTATAAATAGATTTTGTAATAAAAATTGAAAAAATCTACTGATATCATACCGTAAATCATAAATTTAATTTTTTAGTAGAATGTGATTACTGTGGATATTTTAATGGTATTTATAGAGATACAAAGGATAAACTGTTTCCAATGATCTTTAGGATTTTGAAACAAATGACCTTTGGGTATTACTTTGGTAGTTTTAGCGATAAAAAGACATTGTAAAGTAGTTCAACCAATTTCAACAGTCGTAGAAACAAGCAGAGAAAGTTCGAGGAGCAACAAGAAGGTTATTAGGCATTGGTAACAGTTCCGATAAGAAGCTTTTGTACTGACTGATTTATGACTGTGAAGAAAAATGATTCCTTTCAATTTACGTTGTTAGTGAATCCTTTTCCATTAGCAACACATTGATAATTCACAATAACTAACCAAGCGGTTTTATATCCAAGTACTTACTATGCTACGTTTATCATTCTAAAAATGCATGTTTTCACATGCCAAATATAAGTTTCTTAGGTATTTTAATCATTTTTTTATTTTCTTGTCATTTTCCTACACAAGTTATAACCATTAGCATAAAATATTCTATCTTACTATATAGTATGATTTACCCTTTTAGGAGAACAATTGGCTTTTTGTAAAGATCATCGTTGGAATTTACTATTTTGACATCCAGTAATAAAAAGCTACTGTTATGATAATAAGCTTAACAACAAAATATGGATTATATAATCAACCCCAAATACAGGAAAGCATCCTGTAACCGAGAAACAGCTGAATTGCTATTACACTAATAA
Source organism: Bacillus sp. SM2101 (assembly GCF_018588585.1). Lineage (NCBI taxonomy): Bacteria > Bacillati > Bacillota > Bacilli > Caryophanales > Bacillaceae > Bacillus > Bacillus sp. SM2101. The sequence continues at coordinate 160,607 of NZ_JAEUFG010000009.1, read as the reverse complement.
TCTTCCTTCTTATAAAGTTTAACAGAGTGGTCGGAGCCACTCTGTTTTTTATTTTGACTCTATTCATAAACTTCGTTGCGATCGTTTCAAAACTAGAATATAAAACTGTCGTTTACTCAGCATTCACCATTTTTTAGAAGAAAAGATACCACTACATCCAGTTGTTTTCGTGTTTATTAATTAGTACAAAAAACACTAACCTATGCAAATATAGTCTTTATTTAATTTAGCTACTACTTTCCCACATTAACGCATTGTGGGTCAGATCCCCGGCACTAAAACAATTTTTCCAGTTGTTTTTCTTGCTTGTAATAGTGTATGAACGTTTGCTGCTTCTGCTAATGGGTATACGCCTCCAACTGTTAATTTTAATTGGCCTGTCTGTACATATTGAAGTAATTCTAATAAGCTAGATTGGAGGAGCTGTGGTTTACGCATAATTTGTGGTAAAAAGAAACCAATAACCGATTGGTTACGTCTCATTAACTCTGCTGGTTGCATTGTGCTCATTTCTCCACTAGCTACACCATATATGACAAGTCTACCGAATGGTGCTAAACAACGGACTGTTTTATTAAATATATCTCCACCAGCCATTTCAAGTGCTACATCTACACCTTTACCTTCTGTCGCTTTCTTTACTTCTTTATCCCAGCCGTCTACAGTGTAGTTTACAGTTACGTCAGCTCCCATCTCTTGGGCGAGTGCTAACTTCTCATCAGTACTAGCTGTTGCTATTACTTTACCTGCACCAAATAACTTAGCGAGCTGAACGGCAAGTAAACCGACTCCACCAGCAGCCGCATGAACAAGGACTGTTTCACCTTCTTCAAGGCGCCCCATTGTTTTTAAAATATGATAGGCACTTAATCCTTGTATCGGCAAAATAACAGCATGGTTATAATCAACCCCATCAGGTATCGGTATGACTGATCTTTCATCGACCATCGCAAACTCTGCATATCCACCTGATTCCATGATAGTCACAACTTTCGAACCTATACTAACAGAAGTAACATCTTCTCCAACTGCAACTACAATACCAGCAACCTCGCCTCCTAAAACATACGGTAATGTTGTCTCAACTACATACTGTCCTTCTCTTCTCGCTGTATCAGCATAATTTACTCCGATGGCTTTTACTTCAATTAATACTTCATTGCCTTTAGGCATTGGTTTATTCAAATCAACATATTGTAAAACTTCTGGTCCACCAAATTTATCTATCTGTACTGCTTTCATAGTCATATTCCCCTTTTCTATTTACCTTTAAATTGTGGCTTTCTTTTTTCTTTAAATGCGCTAACACCTTCTAAATGGTCTTCAGTATGAATCATCAACGTTTGTGTAATTCGTTCTTGCTCCAAAATATCATCTAATGATGACTCGTAAGATCGATCAATGATTTTCTTCATCATTCCATAAGCTTTACTTGGACCATGGGCAAGCTTCATCGCTAGCTTTGTCGTTTCAGATTCAAGGCTTTCAAGTGGAACAACTCGATTTAATATACCTAGTTCTTTAGCTTGGTCAGCGGAAACTGTTTCTCCACTAAAGAATAATTCTTTAGCACGATATGGCCCTACTAACCTTGGAAAGAAATAGGACCCTCCTCCGTCTGAAATTAGTCCTACTTGTGAAAAACTAAAGACAAATTTACTGTTGTCAGCTGCTATAATAAGATCACAAGCCAATGCTAAATTAAACCCTGCGCCCGCTGCAAAACCATGTACAGCTGCAATAATTGGTTTAGGTAGATCTTTCATAAGCTTTATACATTCATTTAGCTTACCAATATGATCGTAAATTTGTTGTGACGAAGCTACGCCCATAGATTTTACATCTCCACCTGCACTAAATGCTCTACCTGCCCCTCTAATGACCACAGCTCGAATATCATCATTGTCTCTAGCTATTTCCATTGCCTCTGATAAACCTAGTATCATATGTGAACTAAACGGATTAAGGCTTTCTGGCCGATTCAACGTTAGAACCATAATAGGGCCTTCGATATTAACAATTAGGTGCTCATTTTGCATTTCTATCAGCCTCCCTTATTACTAGTTTCGCAGCTTATGATATAAGCCAGCCACCATCGACAACGATATCTGATCCGGTCATATATGAAGCTTCAGATGATGCCATGAAAGCTATTACATTGGCTATTTCTTCTGCTTCGCCTACCCTACCCATAGCTGTGCTTCTCTCAATCGTTTTCATAAACCGTTCACTTTCAAGACTTATTTCAGTCATGGGTGTTTTAATAAAGCCAGGTGATACGGAGTTCACACGGATTCCAAATTGTGCAAGTTCATGAGCAAGTGTTTTAGATAAATTTACCACCGCTGCTTTTGCAGCACTGTAATGAGGTAAAGTTGGCGCAGCTTTATGGCCTGATAATGAAGCGACATTGACAATTGTTCTGTCTTTGCGCTTTCCTTCATCCTTTTCACTACTTTCCGCCATCAGTTGTCCTAAATATTTAGAAACGAGAAACACACTTTTTAAATTTGTTTCTTGAACAAAATCCCAGTCTTCTGTTGATGTATTAAATAATCTAGAAACGGGGGATGCTCCTGCGTTATTTATTAAAATATCTAAGTGACCATAGTTTTTTTGTACAAAAACAGCTAACTCTGTGATACGTTCTTCATTTGTTACATCTGCCACGAAATATTGAACAGCATTTCTATTGACCTCTTCATTAATTTGTTTTGATACTGTTTCTAATTTAGATTGAGTCCTTCCTACTATTAGAACATCAGCGCCCTCTTTTGCTATTCTATGAGCTGCTGCCTCACCTATTCCACTACCTCCACCGGTGATCACTACGACTGTGTCAGAAAATCTCATACATATTCACTCCTTTTTTATTTTGGCTCTTTTCGAATAGATTGTTGCTGTTGTAATCTGATTAATACTATAAAAAGCGGTATTATATTGTTAGTCGCTGTACAGAAAAATAGATGTCATGATTCTAGTTGAGTACGTGTTTACTTCTCAATACGAAAATCCAAGCGAAAACAGCATTTATTTTACTTAAAGTTTTAAATAATCAAAATATTTTAAGTTCATGTTTGTAACAATACCTATCAGTTATTTATGTGTAAATATTGGTTTGCGTTTTTCTAAGAATGCTTTTACACCTTCTTTTATATCCGCAGTTTGAAACACTTCTTCAAATAATTCTGCTTCCCTTTTAAGACCGGCTTCAACCGTTAATTGGCCACCTTCTTGTATGGCTTGTTTACTGCGTGATATTGCAGCAAGTGAATATTGACAAATGGTCATTGCCATCTCCTGCGCAGCTAATAAGCCCTTCCCACTTGCCACTACTTTATTTACAAGGCCAATACGCCAAGCTTCTTCCGCATAAATAGGTTCCCCAGTGAAGATCATTTCCTTTGCTCTAGCTTCCCCTATCAATCTAGGGAGTCGTTGAGTACCTCCTCCACCTGGAAAAAGACCTAGCTTTATTTCTGGCAATCCTATTTGCACGTGATTTTCAGCAATTCTAATATCACATGCTAATGCTAACTCACAACCTCCACCAAATGTTATCCCATTAAGAACAGCAATCGTAGGCTTGCTAAATGTATCGATATAGTTCAGCACGTGATGGCTTTCTAAAAATTTGCTTTTTAATCCAGTTTTCCCTATTAAACTAGGAAACTCACGGATATCTGCGCCAGCCATAAATGCTTTTGAACCAGCACCAGTCAAAATAACAGCAACCACTTCAGTATCATCTTCAAGCAATAAAAATGTTTCTAATAATTCTTTACTTACTGAGCTACTCATAACGTTTAACGGTGGGTTATTAATGGTTACTATCGCTGCACCATTTACTTTTTCGTATTCCACATTAGGCTCCATTATTGCTTCACCTTTTTGCTTGAATAATCATAAAAGCCTTTTCCCGTTTTTCTTCCTAACAAACCTGCCTTTACCCTTTCTTCAATAAAAGCTGGTGGTTTATCTTTTGGATTTCCAGTTTCAGCGAAGCGCTGCTGCATAACATAATAACCTACATCTAATCCCGATAAATCCATTAATTCAAACGGTCCAATCGGATGTTTCAACGCTTGCTTTACAATCAAGTCGATGTCTTTATAATCAGCGACTCCTTCTTCATATAAATACATCGCTTCTTTTTGAAGAGCAATGAGAATTCTATTTGCAACAAACCCTGAAATTTCTTTACGTAGTAGAATTCCTTTACGGTTAATTTTTTCGCAAACATCTAAAGTAATTTGTGCAGTTTCTTCTGAAGTTTGCTCACTCATTACTACTTCAACACAATCCATCACAAGAGGCGGGAAAAAGAAATGCATATTACAAACCTTCTCAGGACGTTTTGTTGCATCTGCGATAAGTGAGTTGACGATCGTCGAACTGTTCGTTGCTAAAACAGCATGTGCTGGCGCATACTCATCTAACTTTTTAAATACCTCGCGCTTTATTTCAAGTTTTTCTACAATTGCTTCTATAACAAAGTCAGCTTTCGAACTTGCCTCTTCTAAACTTTCAGTAAATGACAACCTTTTAAGGGCTGCTTCTTTTTGATCCTCAGCTATTTTACCTTTCATTACCCATGTTTCCATAATCGACTCAAGACTTGTCTTAGCTTTTGTTAATGATTGTGAACTCACATCTTGAATTATTGTTGAAAATCCACCTAATGCGCATAGCATTCCTATTTGATGTCCCATTTGTCCAGAGCCGACTACACAAATATTCTTAATATCTTGAATATTCATAATATACCCTCCTTTATACTGACTAGTTAGTATGTAGATCTTATTCAAACCCTAGCAAAACTAGAGTAGACTTAACTTATTCTTTTTGTATTCCTCGTAAAATCATATCAATATATATTTCTGCAACATCATGATCAGATTTTGTCCCTGCTGGATCAAACCATTGATACGTCCAGTTTGTTACACCTAATATACCAAAAGTAATGATGTCTATTTCAAGGTCCTTACGAAACTCTTCCTTCGCGACACCATCAGCTAGTAGTTGCTCGATATTCAGTCTGAATTTGTCACGTTTCGTTAGAATTTTTTGAAGATGTTCATTAGTTAAATTTCTTAGTTCTCGTAAGAACACTCGTGCACTTGGCCCTTGTTCTTTTATATCCGTAATAAGCAATAATACAACATCCTTCAGCTTTTCCTTACAGCTTTTTTTATTATCTACTAAAATTTCAAGTTGATGTTGTAGCAGATCGTCGATGTAATGTAGATGAATATCCATTAATAGTTGTTCCTTACTTGAAAAATAATAATAGAACGTTCCTTTTGTTACTCCTAGAGCATCAACAATATCTTGTATAGAAGTCTCAGTAAATCCTTTTTTCTCAAACAGAAGGATGCTCTGCTCTTTAATACGTTGTTTCAAAGTTATATCCTCACATTCTATATTTTTTAATGGAATTATAACACAAAATATCACCTCTAATTTCTATATTAGTTAAATCTAGATTTGCTTGATATTGTTTCATTAGGCTACTTTCGCAATGTTTATTGCTTTTATAATTAAGTTATAAGCATGTATACAACAGTGTTCTTAACATCTGTATACATATTAATTATTAAGTTCCTATAAAACTCATCACACAAACCATAATTATAAAAAAACAACTTTACGAAAGAGCATTTCATTTATATAGTGTGTACACGACTAACCCCAATGGCATTTTAGAATTCTGTTGTTATAATATCGGAAAAACAGTATATACAATAAACTCTTTTAGCGGTGTTTCTATGATAAAAAAAGAACGGAAACATATCGTTAGACAATATGTATCTTAATCAATATGCTCCCTGTTCGTCTTGAATCATCTTTCAAAAAGATTTTACGTAACATTATTCTCCCGTAAAGCACGCCTTAATATTTTTCCAACCGTCGTTTTCGGTAATTCAGCCTTGAACTCTATAATTGTTGGTACTTTGTATGAAGCCATATGGTCTTTGCAATAGTTAATAATATCTTGTTCATTCGGTTGTTCCCCTTGCTTAAGAACGACAAATGCTTTTACTGTTTCACCCCTATATGCATCCTGTACTCCAACCACTACAGCTTCTTGTATAGAAGGGTGTTCATAGAGAACTTCCTCTATATCACGCGGATAAATATTGAAACCGCTTGCAATAATCATGTCTTTTTTTCGATCAACGATATACAAGTATCCATCCTCATCCATTCGAGCAATGTCCCCTGTATATAACCAACCATCACGGAGAGTGTGCATCGTTTCATCAGTCATGTTCCAATATCCTTTCATGATCTGAGGCCCTGAAACGATCAGTTCACCAACTTCCCCTGCTGGTACCTCTAGCTTGCCATCTGCAATGTCAACGATTTTAAAATCAGTTGAAGGGTATGGAATCCCAACACTTCCTGTTTTTCGCTCAGCGAATAATGGATTAGAATGTGTAACTGGACCTGATTCAGACATGCCGAAGCCTTCAACTATTTTAGAGCCAGTTTTTTCTTCAAATGCTTTTAGTACTTCCACTGGCATTGGTGCTCCTCCACTATTACAAACCTTAATACAATCAATTCCGTAGTCAGTGGCATTAGGATGATTTAAAATAGCAATAAACATTGTCGGAACTCCTGGGAAAATCGTTGGTTTTTCAGCTTTTATCGTATGCAATACTTCCTCAACATCAAATCTCGGTAGGAGGACCATTGAAGCAGCATTAAATATTGAAAAATTCATACATGCCGACATACCAAAAACATGAAAAAATGGTAGAACTATTAAACAACGCTCTTTACCCTTTTCTACATCATTTTTGAAAAACTCTTGTGCTTGCACATTATTTGCTATTAAATTACGGTGTGTTAGCATAGCTCCTTTTGGTCTACCAGTCGTTCCACCTGTATACTGTAGGACAGCTATATCATGTTCAGGATCTGTGTCAACTGGACTAACAATTCCGTTTCCAACTTTCATAAACTCATAGAAGGATATGTCTGGTTTATATGTTTGATCGTTTGGTTGTAGACTAACAACTATAATATTTTTTAATCCTGTATTTTGTTGAATCGCCTTCACTCGAGGGTATAACATATCTAGGACAACAACAGTTTGCGCCCCAGAATCTGCTAAAATATATTGCAATTCTCGCTCTACCAGCATTGGATTAATTTGTGTTACGATTGCTCCTGCAGCCAACACCCCATAAAATGAAATGACATATTGAGGACAATTAGGTAGCATAATTGCAACGCGATCACCTTTATTAATTCCTGACTGTTGTATTGATGATGCAAAAGCTTGAACAGACATATTTAATTCTTTATATGACATCTTTTGTTGGTAGAATAAAATAGCATCATTTTGTGGGTATTCCTCTGAAGTATTTTGTAAGATTTGTGGTAATGTTGTGTTAGGAATTTCAACATCTGTTGAGATATCATCTGGATAATGGTTTAACCAAACATGCTTATCAGTCACGAAACAACCCCCAAGTTATTATTTTTTCTAAGTTAACCCTCAGATGTAAGACAATTTATTCTCACGTATCTAACAACTTACTTTTATGAAAAATAATTTTGATAGGGTATTTGCAGCATTTCATCTATAAACGAAAGATAATATGTTGTTTTGTTGAATTTCTGTTTTTACAATTTATGCGAAGCTTTCAATATTCATGATAGATTCACAATTTTAATACTATCACCTCCAATTCGATAACGATTGATAAATGTCCAGTCATTTGTCATGTAATACTCATACAAAACTTAAAAAAAATATTCTATAATGACTATGTTATTAATAATTATCATATTTTCACCCATGCCATAAACATATGAAATCAACCAGCCTTCTCATATAAAATAATTGGTAATTTGTATAAAAAACTAACAACTCACTGAACTAATTAGTTAAGTAACAGCAAAGTTGAGGAAGTCTAGTTGATGGATTGTATGAAAGTTTTAGACATTTCACATATGTTTAGATTCTTTCAGTTATACAGAGAAGAATGTCCTTTAACGAATTAAAGTTTACTTAAAGGATTCCAAATTGAAAAATTAAGATGGCTTTTCAAGCTCTTGTTTAAGCTTCAACATACCCTTTTCTGCTCGATTTTTAATTATTATTTTTGCTATTGGCATAAAGAAAACATTGGCTAACCTCGAATGGTTTCTACTCTCCATTTTCCAAGTAACAAGGGTACTACCTATTGTTTTAGCCGAAAAAGTAACTGTCATTCTTTCCATCAAAGGTGGAAAATCACCATCAGTTACGAACTTTGAATTATGTGTTGATTCAATGACAGTGATTGGTATTGATTTTTTTATATTGAAAGGTAGTTTCGTTTGTTCAGTATATTTTTTACCTATTTCACCGTGAGCTAGCGTATTATTAGAGGTCATTTCTATTACATTAGGAAACCATTCTCCGAAATTTTCCATATTAATTACATAATTATATACATCTTCTATTGGTCTGTTAATTTCTGCTTGTTTTTCTGCTAGGAATATCAACATAACGCCCCCTCATTTTTGTCCTATGTATATTTGAACTAACCGGTTGGTATGTTTGATAATTCTATCATATTATGTAAATCATAGATACGCAAGTTTTTTCACTGAATATTTATACAATCTAATATTAAACTATGTAACATACACATAAGTCTGCATTAAGCAAATAAACACGTACAAAACGACCGTTCGGATCATCTCTTCTCCTGTAACATGATAACTAGCATTTAAAGCCACTTCTTATAGTACAAAATTCGTGATTATAGCAATAATATTTACGAAAATAACCTTCAATTATAAGTAGTGTCTTAAACTATACTTGTATTTTTGGGATTCTCCCTAAATGTATATTTGCCTTATGGCATAGGCGTGGAGAGACGATGATTAAAAGATAAAGAAGGTAATAGCAGTATGTTAACATTTGAATATTAAATTTCCTCTCCTTATACACAAAGCTGTTATAACTGTAATATGCTATAAAAATGCTGTGACTGTAATTATATTGGGGTGAAGTTAAATGTCCGAAAACTCAGCAGGCTTTAGTGTACGTCTTGCCGCATTATTCTTTGATTGGTTACTTATTGGTTTACCCATTACATTTATCGCATATTACATTTTCAATGAACAAAGTTTCCTACTAAACGAATTTGAAGTAATCTACGGAACCTTACTTCCTGTTTTTTGGAAGGGATACACAGTCGGAAAAAAAATAGTAGGTATTCGAATTGTTAAAATAGATGGCACCAATGTTCACCTCGGGACTATGGTTTTGCGTGTCATAGTTGCAGGTATCGTATATGGTTTAACACTTGGTATAGGCATTATTGTCAGTATATTTATGGTTCTGTTACGTGAAGATAATCGCTCAATACATGATTTTGTTGCAAACACATACGTGACTTATGATAATTAGCTTATAAGTCACGTATGTGTTTGAACATCGTGGATCAAAAGAATAGACTACATTTACTGCATGGCTCTATTGAGGAACTTGACTACTAAAGACAATTATTGCAATTTTTAAAACCCGGATTTTAGTTATACTGTTTACTGCTTTAGCACTAATTGTTATTTTTTAAAGTAAGGGAAAACACGTACACAACTAAAATTCGGTCAATCATTTCAATATTCACCAGATATTTAAATTTATGAGAATAAAGCAACCAAGAATACGAAAATAGTCAAAGAAGCTTTTATGAAAATTATCCTTATTTTAAACAACCTCAATCGCACTGTTAAAAATAAGCTAGCTATATAAAGAAATTAACGATTATTGTTTAACGTTTTAGTAAGTGCAATCGCTGTAATAGATGCTCCAATAGCTTGAAGCCAACTACCTAAACTTGACAAAATTCTTCCCATTTTCTCTTTGCCATTTATTATGTAAAGAATACCAATTGCTAACAGAGCCGCACCGAAAGATTGAATGCTATTTCCTAGAGCCAACAGATCTGATGACCTAAAAACAGCACCCACTGCGCCGAATGAAGCCCCGAGTGATTGTACACTATTACCAATCACTCCAATTTGCAAACCTTCATCTTCATTTTGTGCCTCCATCATTGCAGCACCTACAGCACTTGCAGCAGACCCTCCTGCTAGTAACCAATTCCCAAAAATAATCAAATCATTACCTTTGATATTTTCAGCTAGTTGTTGTTTTTCTCTTCCTATAGCTCTAAAAGAGTTCCCTACAGCTTTTAAAGAATTTCCTAGCACAATAAGTTGGTCATTAACGGCTTGTTCATCAACCCGTCCAGATTGCCCAATTGCAGCTATAACACTCCCAACAACTTGAATCCACGCACCAAGAACTTCTAATTCTTTCCCCTCAGTCACCACCCGCCTTGCACCACCGTTCTAAAAACATTGATACATTCATTGTATTCAAGTGATATAAATTGTTATGGAGCAAGGCCTACACCGATCGTATAATTTTTTCAATACGTTTCCTATTATTTATTTTGTTACAAATTCAACATAATTAATAGCTAGATGGTCCATCGCTTCACAGACCCAAAGGAACCTTAAGCCTTATTTTATACGATGATCAACAATCAAGGACATCCTTGGTTAATTAATAAAAGTCTAATTGCTCACGGCTTGGGGATTGGGCATTCTTATTACTGTAAGGAGCCTAACAAATCAGCAACAGAACGATACCAACTACGTACGTCATATAAGCCAATACCAACAATATCAATATGATCTGTCGAATTGAATTCACCCAAATAATTCCATACCCCTTTTTCAGGTAACCCTTCGTAAAATACTATCTCGTCTGTGGATCCTAATGTTGGTCCATCCATTGAATTTGTATTGACTACACCATCATTTTTCCACCAGTCACTATTAATAGTAATACTACCGTTTTCTGTATATTTTCCAAGAAAATCACTAAGAACGTATAATATTGGGTTCATAAATAATTCAGGTTTATGATTTCCTGACCATATAGATGGGTAAGTTTGTTCCGTGGAAACTGAAAAATAATATGTACTAGGTTGTGCTGATACCCAGCTATTTATTTCACGTGCACCTTCTGGGCTGGCATCCCATTCTGCAGTATCTTTCGTATCGTTCCAAATAGAACTGTTATATACACGATTAGCATAGCTTTCAAATGTTTCCCCTTCTCTTCTTTTTAGTCCCCATTGATCTAGCTTAAAGTCATATAGAATATTGTCAGTTTTTCCTGTTAAACTTGCTGCTAAAGCTATTATCTCCTTTGTCATTGGAAAAAAACTGTCTACTAATCTTGTAGCTGTAGATCCATCATGCGGAGAAGATATAGTAAACACACTACTAACCATTGAAGAAGTCTCTTTCTTAAAAAGAGATGATATGTCGTTTGAATCTGATACAGCTAATTCATTTTCGTCCCCATGTTCCAGCAGCTGTGTTAATAAACGAATCGTTTGACCGCCTAAACTATGACCAACTAAATGTATTTTATTCACCTCTCCAGTAGTGGAATTCACCTCTCCCCATTCAGGATAAAAACCACTATATGTTCTACCGTAACGATCATGACCGTGCTCAAGTGAATGTACCTCACCGTAATCAACTGTTCCTCCTTTGATTTGGGCAAACAACTCACAGGCTCTATCCCAGTTGCTTGAAAATGGTCCAACTGCTGCACTGTATGTCTCATAACCATAGGAATTTAAATCTTTTTCAATATCCGTTAATCCACCCCAATATCGAAAACCTAATAACTCATCACGTCCCCACCCTACTAATCCATGAACTAGTACAATTGGGTAATGATTAATCCTAGCTAAGCTTTTCTCACTTGGTAATAGATTCTGAGGAAATGGTTGTGGGTCAGTTAATTGATCACTAAGAGTTGTAAAATTACTATTCTTGAATGAGGAAATCTGCTCAGCGCCAACATTGTAAGGGCTTACAAAAAGAACGACACTAATAACAAATAAAACAATCATTCTAAATATTTTCATCGCACACCTCTATTGTTTGAATTTTTTTAAAATTTAACATCTTTGAAATTTATAGTCAATATTTATATTGAATATTTCCTTTATAGAATCGATAGTTCTAGTTGTTCTTTTAATACTTGTAGTCCTATACAACTATCAATATTTTATATTTTTACATTAATGTTATATTTTAACTGTTTACATTATGTATATAATGTTATGTTTGTCCAATTTATACTAGAATTGTAGATATTGATGTAACAAGTCAAACATTATTTTCGAACTAGTAGTTGTTATGTAAGACTAGAATTGTTAAATACTAGTCTAAGATATCATTAATTACAAATTTATATTTTCCTATACTGGTCTAACTTGAATGTGATAGGTCCAATGACTTGTGCTTGTGTATTAGCTTCAATGTTTTCAACTGTTAGTATATATGATACTTTACCTAGCGTCGGTTTTGTATCTACATGAGTAAAGCTATCTATCGCAAAATCATTACCACCCTCATCTAGTTCACTTTTAGCACTGAAGATAAGATTAGAAGCAACGATAGAATTCCTATACACCTTATATAACAAATCAGGATTACCTCCACCATCTGAAACTTTTGCTCCAACGGTAGCATTTATTACGATCATGTCGCTCGGTCTTATTTTTTCAAAAGATGAACGTGCTAATTCCAGTGGGTCCATACCTATGTCCATCATAATACTCTCAGATACATTTGTTGGTAATACGAACTGATTCACATCGACTAGCTCTATATTGGAAGCTAGGTTACATGTGCATTTACCACTTTGCTCTGTTCTAATTTGCTGAATCACAAAAGATAGTGGTCCTACTACAGAAGCTTCGTCATTAAAAGATGTTTCAACCTCAACAGTTAGGATGTATTTTACCTTTCCTAATGTTGGTTTAATATCTACATGAATGAAGCTATCAATACTAAACTCATCTTGAAATGTTTCATCTATTTCCGTTCTTGAACTAAAAATGAGATTAGCATCATTAACCGAATTTCGAAATATTTTATACAACAATATTGGACTTTGCATAAGCGCTTCTGTACCTACGGTAGTCTTCAAGAGAACAATATCATTTGGTCTTATTTGATCTAAAGATAACTCTGCCAGCCTTAAAAACATTGGTCCTACAGGAATCATCCCATCTTTGAAGCTTCCAGACTCGTTCGGTGATAAAACTATGTGATTTAAATCTACAACTGTCTGTTTAACAGCTTGAGTACACATGCATTTGCTTTTTAGTTCTGCTCTAATTTGCTCTATAACGAAAGTAATAGGACCAACTACAAAAACCTGCTCTTGGCTTTGTTCTATAAGCTCAACGGTAAGGATATACTTCACATTGCCCAATGACGGATTTATATCCACATGAAAAAAGCTATCAATGCTAAAATCATTCTGATTATCATCTAATTCAACTCTACCACTAAATATAATATTGGCTTCACTAATCACATTTCTATAAACTTTATAAATTATATCTGTGTCTCCACTTCCCTCTTCTACTCTAGAACCAACAGTTGCATGAATAGATACTTTGTCTGTCATTCTTACATCTTTTAGCTGCAGCTCTGCTAATTGGAGAAATTGTGGTGACAAAGGGATCTCTTTCTCAACACTGCCAGATGTATTCGGATTTAATGTAAATTGTTTTGTTTTAATTAATGTCTCTTCAACGTTTTGTAGACACTTACATACTTGTTTTCTCATTTTATTCCCCCCATTTATGTCATAATGTATTCTATGACTCTAAGGTGCTCTTTGGTATGGGGATTATTCTTATAAATAGTGATAAAATAAAGTATAATAATACACAAATTCTGTTGAGATGTAGTCCTCATCTACTAGAACTTGTTACATATTATCCTAATAGAATTTATTAATCTCTTGTCGAAAAAAAATTGCTATTTTAAATAATGCTTAGATTCAGCATTAATTGTTGCTTTGCGTAATAAGAACTAAACACGTATATATTTAATGTTCGGGACATCTTTTCATCTTTAAAGACTTGAACAATCATAAAAAATACACACCAGTTGCTCAAATTCAAAAAAAGAAACAGTTTTTGAAAAGAGCCCTTACCACTGTCGTTTTCGCAGCAAATTAATTGGTGCTTTGCGTAATAAGAGCTGAACACGAATATTTTAACGTTCGGGACATCTTTTCATCTTTAGATACTTAAAAACCGTAAAATACGCATAAGTTACTTAAATTTAAATGAAGCAGCAATAAAGTTTTTGAAAAGTGCCTTAACTAATGTTGAACAATTAGATAGTGGTTTATCAAATTGACATTGTATAATAGCTAAAAAAATGTCGTATGTAAATTGAATACATGTTATCTCTTAAGCATAAAAGCTACCAATTCGTCCAATCTAGACCTGTCAATATGGTCACATCCTAAATACGATAAAGTTTACTAATCAATAGTAGTATTTTGAAAGGAAGATATTTATGAAAGTTGTATCCTGTGTTCCAGCAGCAACCCATATGATTAATAGTTTAGGCTTAGATCAGTTTTTAAGCGGGGTTACGTTTGAGTGCCCATCTTCTAAACCAAAAGTAGTTAGATCAGTACTAGAAGATAACCAATTGACCTCTTCAGAAATTAATGAAACTGTCTCTGAATATATGGAAGAACAAAAATCGCTCTATTATATAGATCAAGAATTACTTGAACAAATTGAACCCGACATCATGTTCACTCAACACGTTTGTGACGTTTGCCAAATCGGAACATCCTATGTAGAAAAGGCTATATACCAATTATCGAAGCAGCCAAAAATTGTACCGCTTATTCCAAAAAATCTTAACGATATTTTTGACAATGTCATAACAGTTGCTAATGAGCTGGGTTCTGAACAAAAAGGAATAGATGCAGTTAAAGATTATAAGGATAGGCTTAATCAAATTCAAAGAAAATTGATGGAAAGTAACAGAAGAAATAGTCAAGTTTTTTTCATGGAATGGATAAATCCAATTTATAACTCGGGTCATTGGATTCCAGATTTATTACACCTAGCTGGGGGAGATGATATTTTTGCAAAGAATGAAGGGCACTCTAACCCCATAAAGTGGGAGGACCTAAAACAATATGATCCCGAAATAATAATTATTTCACCGTGCGGATATGATCGGAAAAAGGCCGTTGAAGAAGTAAAACAACTCCAACAACTAGATGGTTGGAAACAGCTGAGAGCTGTAAATAACAATAATGTTTACCTAGTTGACCCAAATCTATTTACACAACCTAGCATCGGTGTAATAGATGGTGTAGAGCTTTTGGCAGCTCTTTTTCATTCAGACATAATCTCAATGCCTAAACATCTTACAAGAAAATATATTAAGATATAAATAGTTGGGGTTTATCCCCCAACTGTTCGCCACATTAAATCACTGGGGGTCTGACCCCCTCTTGCTGTATTTCCGCCTTTTCTTCTTTTTTAGGGTCTAAATGAAACGGATTTTTATTATTTTGATTCAGTTTATCGACTTCCATACTAACTCCAATTGAGGCACCAGAGTTGGTCGTTGTATCATTTAGAATTCCATCTTGGCTAGTAGGGTTTGTATGATATGAATGTTCCTCAAAACTCATTCCTTTTTTAGGCATGGACCCACCTCCTTTACGTATATCATTTGTGTTCTAGACAAATCTATACAAAATAATATATAAAGGAAGCAAGTTAAAAAGACATTCGTTTCCAATCGTTAAAAAACAAATCTTTTCGTAAATTCTGTTCATATGTATACAAATTTACCACAGTAAAAAAGAAGATTAATATCATATTATAGAAGCAAAGATTTCAGGAATGATCATCGGATAAAGGGGTATTCATATTTCGAAAAGCAACATTAATGCGCAAACAGCTATAAATCAAATAGGATACTCAAAAACTGAGCATAAAACCTTATTATATTCAAAAAATAGGGGATCATATATTTATATTGAAGTAACAATACTTTCAAAGCTACAATTACTGTTTGTTGACTCTCATTGGGGACAACTTATGGATCTTTACAATTGAATGGTAATTTTATAGTAGGAAATAAATTTAAATGCATCCACAACTTACTTTTATATATATATTGACACTAACTATCTACAACTTTTTCGAGAGGAATAACTGTAGCACTTACTCTTAATTCAGGATGATAACGTATTGATATCGATATTTTTTTCTATTTAATGAAAGGAAGGATATTTAAGTACTAGAAAAATCTCGCTATTCATTGAGTCTTTCATATTCTAGCTTTTTGTTTAGTTCACTTAACAATTTATTTTGCTCCTCTTGCTTTTCAATGATTGTCATTAAGTGCTTTTGAACATTACCCATAAAAGATAAGACAGTAAATATAATAACTAGCCATAGTACATATATTACTATTTCCACAATATTCACTTCTCCTTTCTTAAATCCTGTACGATACGATTTAGTTCGGATTAAGGTAATTTTATGTTGCCAAAGTGTATGCTTTGTATGACCTCCGGAAGAAATTGTTTTTCACAATGAAAAACTCTCTTAGCCAAGCTATGGACAGAATCGTGTTTTAACACATCAACTTTACGTTGTGCTAATATTTTTCCCTTATCATAAACTTCGTCGATGATATGAACAGTCACCCCTGTAACCGTTTCTCTAGCCCCTAATACCACTTTATGAACGTTATTCCCATACATACCCTTTCCACCGTATTTCGGTAATAGAGATGGATGAATATTAATAATTCTTCCTGAAAAAGCTTCTAATGTTTTTGGACCTATTTTTTTTAAATACCCACTTAAAATGACAAGGTCTACACCGTGCTTCACCAAGGTATCTCTAATATGTAAATCCAGCTTTGTTGAGTCGTTAATAGTATTGTTGCTAATGTGATATGACGGAACCCCTTCTCTCCTTCCAAATTTCAAAGCTTCTGAGTTACTATTATTACTTATTACAACACTCGCATTTGCTGATAAGCTCCCCACTTTAATCGCTTCTACAATTGATTTCATATTACTACCACCGTGAGAAGCTAAAAACCCTACCTGTAATAACTTCTTTTCTACCTTCGGCTCTTGATTAATTTGCATGTTAGATACACCCCACATAGAAACTTCACTTAATTTCATAACGAACTTACAATGATGAGATTGACTATATCATTCCACTGTTAGTTTACCAGCAATATCCTAGTATTGACAGGGTATTTTTACCTTTATTGGTATATTTATAGAAATAACCTGTTGTTTTTTGTAAAGGGTGTTTTGCCATCAATTATTGTTTTTCTTATTGAGATTTAAACAGCTACACTACTTGAGTTCGTGGCATTTACACTTTTCTAAAAAGGTGACCAAGGTATATAACCATATGTTTCAGTTCAACTTTGCTAACCGCAGCAACAAAATTTACGATAAAAGCTTATGTAAATAATAAGTGCTTTGAACATAAATGCTATTTGTCGGTTTTAAATAAATATTTATATACACTTTTAATATTGCTTCATTGAGTTTCAACAAGTACTTTTTGATAATAACCAACTTCAAAAACACTTGATCCGTTGTCTAAAGCTTCTTGTTAAAACACTAGTTCATTAATAAAAGAAAGATACGATATTGGTGATGGAATCAGGTGAAATGCGATATTCGTGTCATGATAAATTAGCGTATTTATCATTTGCAGTTTTTAGACCATCCAATAGATGTACCCCTTTATTAGCTATTAATCAAACAATTCCTTAAAATAAAACTCTCGATTTTCTATATATCTTCTCGTAATTTGATAATGGCTCGTTTGTTCATAATCAATTGTGCTTATTGGTGAAGTATCAAAAGAAAGAATTTGTGCATTTGGGAATCCCAATAATATCGGAGAATGTGTTGCAATGATAAATTGAGAATATTCTTGTAGTTCATGAATTATACTTAATAATGATAGCTGCCGTGTAGGAGATAAAGCTGCTTCAGGTTCATCTAACAAATAGATCCCTTTGCGATCAAACCGATTTGTAAATAGAGTAAGAAATGATTCACCATGAGACTGTTCGTGTAATGATTTCCCCCCATATCCCTGATAATGATAAGCTCTATCCTCTCTTGCTAATTGATCTAAGTAACTTGCAAAATGATAAAAGCTTTCTGCTCTTAAAAAAAATCCATCAGTCATTTTCGGAAGCCAAGAAAGACGAATGTATTTACTTAAATGTGACTGCGATGCATCTACCTCATATATATTATTCCTACTCCCACCTGCAGTATGAAAATCACATTTATCAGCAATTGCTTCAAGCAAAGTTGATTTTCCTGACCCATTTTCACCGACAAAAAAAGTGACATTACTCTCAAAACGGATTTGTTCCATTGATCGAAATGCTTGTATGTTAAGGGGATAGTTAGCTTTTTCTCCAATTTTTTCTTTTAAGAAAGTTAATTCTCTTAGATACATGATATTCTCCCTTTTAATTATTCCATTACATATGTGAGAGTTCATTTTACCATAGTCAGCAGTATCAAATGAACAGAGACAAGGCTTCAAGATACATAAACCTAGTAACAATAGGAAGGTACTCATTGATGTTGGCACACTATTGTTCATTTAACTAATTTTTATTAAGAAAGAATTTGTTGCGCTAAGCGGTGCTTTTACACATTTGTACATTGTTGCATCCTATTCAATAAAATACCTCTGTTTTCCAATTGATTGTTATTTATAGTTCTAAGAAATAAACGCACACATACTTCTCTACCCTTTCAAAGGTGACTAGTGTGGCAAACTTTCTCTTCAAATAAGAAACAGAGGCACCAAAGCTTACGAAAGAACTCTAAATAACAACACTAAGGAGAGAGGGATGCGAATAAATGAAACCCAAATTATCTGACGATCAAATGCTTCATATTATATCAGCTGGATTAAAAAAATCACATATACCTAAACACATTATTATTATCGGAGCAGGGTTAGCAGGGCTTGTTGCAGCATCATTATTAAAAAATGCTGGACATAAAGTGACCATTTTAGAAGGAAATGATAGAGTTGGAGGTCGTGTACATACGTTACGTTCTCCATTTAGTAGTTCTCAATATTTTAATACTGGTTCTATGCGGATTCCTGAAAATCATCGATTTGTCTTAAGCTATATTAACAAGTTTAAATTGCCTACAAATCTATTTATAAATCAAACCCCGTTGGACAAAATTTATATAAATGGGACCCATACTACCTTGAGTACGGTTAAGTGTAACCCACATATTTTAAACTATCCTTTGGATGAAACTGAAAGTGGTAAAACTGCAGTAGAACTGTTGCTTTCAGCCCTTCAACCAATTGTCAATTTTATTCAGCAAAATCCAGAGAAAAATTGGAAAATAGCAGAAAAAAAATACCGAAAATATTCATTTGGTTTCCTCCTACAATCTTATTTTTCATATGGTGCAATTGATATGATTGATACCATGCTTGATTTAAAAGCATTTTCTGGCGTATCTTTAATCGAAGTATTACGAAAAATGAGTTTCTTCACCGCAAACATACGTTATTATGAGATAACTGGTGGAATGGATTATTTACCACGAGCATTTCTGACACAATTAAAAAGCGATATTCTATTTAATCAAAAAATGATAAAAATCATTAATAGAAAATTTAACGTAGGTATTGAAACTCTTCATCAAAAAAATTTAACGCTAAGCACTTTTACAGGTCATCTTGCAATCGTGACTGTACCCTTTTCAACCTTACGCTTTGTGAAGGTTGAACCTTATGATTCCTTATCCTATGAAAAAAGAAAAGCCATTCGGCAACTTAACTATATGCCTTCAACAAAAATCGCTATTGAGTTTAAAAGTCGATTTTGGGAATATGCAGCTCAATATGGAGGTAAGTCGATTACAGATTTACCAATACGCTTTTCGTATTACCCCAGTTATGGTATTGGAACGAAAGGGAATGCAGTTGTTTTAGCGAGTTATACATGGGCGGATGAGGCATTAATATGGGATAGCTTAAGTGAAGAAGAACGGATTCAATATGCTTTAATAGATTTAGCAAAAATATATGGGCAACAGGTTTTCCTTGAATTCGTTTCTGGATCTTCCTTTAGCTGGAGCCAGAATCCATATTCTTCAGGAGCTTTTACAGCATTTGATCCTGGCCAAGAATATTCATTGGCACCCTCTATCCCTACACCCGAAGGAAAAGTACACTTTGCTGGTGAACATACGACCCAAACTGTCGGTTGGATGCAAGGAGCAATTGAATCTGGAATTCGGGTCGCACACGAAGTGAATGATTTACCTAAATAGTTACAACAATACTTCTAGCATAAGCTCTATTTTTACTCCCTCATTTAATCGTTTTGATATAATATGAATATTCTAAAGAAGTTTTCCTTTCATTGATCTGCTTACATAATTACAGGTTATTACCGTCTTTCAAGTGGACTGATTTCACAGTTATTGCTACTTTTCTTAATGAGAGCTGGACACAAATATAACTAACATTCATCATATCTTTTCCACTCTAAAGTCTATAAAGTCATATAATACATACTCAAATACAAGTCCTATGAAAAGAGCCTTAGATTAAGCGTAATAAATCGATAGCCACGATTGCATAATGCACTGCATGTCAAAATTAATAACCAGAATCCTCTGATGTGAGATTGTCAATCATCTTATAATCATACTTTTGTAGCGGTTTTTCAGCTGGTCCTTCAATGACCTCACCAGTATATGAGAATCTCGAGCCATGACATGGGCAATCCCATGAACGCTCCCCATCGTTCCATTCAACTTCACAACCGATATGTGTACAAGTTGTATCTATAATATGTAGCTTACCTGTATCATCTTTATAAGCTCCCTTTCTATGTCCGTCGACTGTAATGACAGCCCCTTCCCCTGTAGATAAATCACTAGCATCTTTAGATAAGATTTCAAGTTTACCTTTAATTAAATGACCTGCAACATTCGCATTATCAACTAAGAAGTTTTTCAAGCTAGGATTTAAATGAAATCTAGATGGGCCAAACATATGCTCATCGACTCTTATTTTCTTCAAGAGTATATCTTTAAATAACAAAGCTGCAACTGTTCCATTTGTCATGCCCCATTTTCTATAACCTGTTGCAATCATAATATTTGGCTGACTTAAAGTTACAGCTCCAATGTATGGAATATTGTCTAATGTATATAAATCTTGTGCAGACCAACGGTAAGCGATGCTTTCTATGTCGAAAACATCATTCCCAAACTTCTCCAAGGCATTGAAATGTGCTAACGTGCTTTTTCCTTCGCCCGTTTTATGCCCTTCTCCACCAATTAGAATCATTTCCTCCCCAGCTATAGTTGCCGAACGAAGTGAACGTATTGGTTGATCAGCACTAATATACATGCCTCCAGGGTATGCATCTTTAGCTTTTACAGCTATGATATACGAGCGTTCAGCATGTAATCTCGTAGAATACAAACCAGCACCTTCGTAAAACGGGAAATGCGAACATGACAAAATATAGTTTCCTGTTATACTAGCCCCTTCCCGAGTAAGAACTGATGGTTTATCCCCTGTCTTAATATTGACAGCAGTAGTGTTTTCAAAAATAAGTCCACCCTTTTCGATGATAACTTGTACTAGATGAGTTAAATATTTCACAGGATGAAATTGTGCTTGGTTCTTCATGACAAGCCCATTTTTAATTGTTATATTAAAAGGTATATTATCAACTAATCCACCCTCAATGCCAATTTTTTCATATGCTAGCGCCTCTTTCTCAAGTTTGCGTCTATATTCTTCAGTTGTAGCGTATATGTATGAATCTTGCTCACAAAAATCACAATCGATTTTGTTTTCTTCTACTGTTTCTTTAATAAAAGCTAAAGCATCTTTGTTCTTTTCATAATATAATTTAGCTTTATTCATCCCTATGTCCATACTATGAATAAACTTATCGTATATTAAACTGTGTTGTGCAGTAATTTTTGCTGTTGTATGCCCAGTGGTACCACTAAATAATTTACCTGCTTCTAAAATAGCTACTTTAAAGCCTTCATTCACTAATAGGTAAGCTGATGTAATTCCTGTTATACCACCACCTACGATAACAACATCAACTTCTGTATGTTCATCTAATGCTGGAAAATCCTCCATATCATTAAAGTTCATCCATAATGACTTTGAAGACTTAGGAAGTTTTGTGTTTTCATCATTGTAAGTCAATTTGAATCCTCCTACTACAATTTTTAATATTAGGTTTACCTACCATTTGATGACTATTCTTAAAAATACAACAACTGATGCTATTTTTAACCAAATAAAATATGCTTTGTAATGAATGTTTTAATTTTTAGAATACATTGACGGTAATAGCAATCTACTGTAAAGTAGACAATCATACTATTCGGGAAGTGGAACATTTTGACTACCTTGACTAAATCAAAAACAATGATGATGTCACCCATCTATTGGGTATTATTTGCAATTAGCGCTGGACATTTTATTAATGACTCACTACAAGCAGTTGTCTACGCCATGTTTCCTATCTTAGAACAAAATTTACATTTTACTTATACGCAAATTGGCTGGGTAGCCTTCGTATTAAATATGACATCTTCGATCATGCAGCCAGTATTTGGATCGTTCGCAGATAAACGTTCTGTTCCTTTTTTATTACCCTTTGGTACATTCCTAAGTTTACTTGGATTAATGGGGCTAGCACTTTTTTCAAATTTTTTCTTTATTTTAATCGCAGCACTATTCATTGGCTTAGGATCAGCTATCTTTCATCCAGAAGGGTCAAGAGTAACTTCGATGGCCGCTGGAGGTAAAAGAGGACTTGCACAGTCAATATACCAAGTGGGGGGGAATACCGGCCAAGCAATGGCACCTATATATACCGCATTTATACTTATTCCTTTCGGTCAAAAAGGTGGTCTTATCTTTTCTATCTTAGCAATAATAGGGATTTGTATACTTTTTGTTGTTTCATCATGGTATAAAAATCAGTTAAGCCATATGAATTATCACACAATGAAAAAAACTCAAGCTAAACGAAAGAAGCATAAATTAAATAGCAAAATTAAAACAGCTATGATTTTATTAGTGTTTTTTGTCTTTGCTCGTTCTTGGTACCATGCCGGTATTTCAAGCTTTTATCAGTTCTACCTTATTGAAGACTATGGTTTGTCTGTAACTGAAGCACAGTTTTACTTATTTACATTTATGATTGCAGGTGCAATTGGCACTTTATTTGGAGGACCACTAGCTGATCGGTTTGGAAATAAGAATATTATTATGATTTCTATGCTAGGCATCGTTCCGTTTACTATTGCATTACCGTATGTTCCTATACAGTTTGTTATGCCTATGTTCTTAATTGTTGGATTTATTATGATGACAAGCTTTAGTGTTTCTGTCGTCTATGCGCAGGAGCTTATGCCAAAAAACATCGGAATGGCTTCTGGTTTAATTGTCGGACTTGCATTTGGAATGGGAGCGATTGGCTCTGTTTTCTTAGGTACGTTTGCTGATATGTTTAATATTAAAGTTGTCATGATATTTTGTAGTTTCCTACCAATAATCGGGATTATCGCTATGTTGTTACCTAATGACAGTAAGGTTCGTGAGATAAATCATTCTATTTAAATAGCTAATGCTTAAGCTAATTTTAATCTTAATAATATTGAATAACTGAAGGAGCTGTTTAATAAGTCAGAAATCAGACTTATTAAACAGCTCCTTTGAAGTAAATTATATTTCCTGTGCACCAAAATCTAGTGCTTTTCCTGATTCTGTATATGTTTTTATATTACTCAAAATCATCCACCAATGTTGTTGTGCATTTTCATATGCTGGATGATTCTCTGTCCATTGATCATTAACTAATGTTAGTTTTGTGCATTTTCCAACTTGTTGCAATGAAAAGGATACTCTTGATTCAAGTTCTGAATGATTTTGATGATATGATGGACCAGGGTGTTCAATAAAGCTTAACAACTTATTTGGTTCACATGCTAAAATTTCACCATATACATGCACTGTTTTTTCTCCATCATTACCCGGTCCCACATACTCAAAAGACTCTCCTTTTGTAAATGTTGATCTAAGTTCACTTCCAAAAAACGTACTTCGAGTCCCTTCAGGTGATATAAGTGTGTTCCACACTTTCACTGGTGGTGCATCAATATAAAACTGGTATGATAACTTCATATGTTCCTCCTTAACTCTTCGTATTAGCATTTACGCAAACGTTTAAGTAATGCTAATATGGATTATAATCGTATATACATAACAAGTATTGTAAAAACACGACATAATAAAGAAATGGGAGGGGTTTAATTGAAAGTAAATTCACCTAAACCAAGTATGGGTGTTTTAAAATTTAATGACAGTGTGAAAGATTATACACTTACACGTTATCCACCTTCTCTTGAAACTAGCTTCTTTGTTAAACACTTTTGGATCGTTAGTTGGGATTTAAAGGAAAATGAACAGTTCTTTCAAGATGTTATTCCGAATCCTTGCGTAAATTTGATTGTTGAGCAACATAAAACAGGTATTTTTGCTCCTACAACGAGTAAATTCTCTTACCTAGTAAAAGGAAAAGGACGTGTTGTTGGGGTAAAATTCAAACCAGGTGGATTTTATCCTTTTACAACAAGATCAGTGGCTGAGTTAACGAACAAACCTTTGAAAATTCACGATGTTTTTGATATTGAACAGGAGTTGGTTGAGGAAACTGTTCTTTCATGCAAAGAAGAACTTGAGATGATTAAATTTGTGGAAAACATAATACGAAAAAAACTACCGCAACAAGATAATAATGTGACACTCGTAAATCAAATTATTGATCACATTATCTCAAATCATGAAATTGCTAAGGTGGACCAAATATGCCATCAATTCAACATTCACAAAAGAAAGCTACAACGCCTTTTCCAACAATATGTTGGCGTTAGTCCTAAATGGGTTATTAAACTATACAGATTACAGAATGCTGCAGAGATGATTGAGAAAACCCCAAATCTAAATTGGCTACAACTATGTAATGGTTTAGGATATTACGACCAATCGCATTTCATTAAAGATTTCAAAGCGATCATTGGCAACACACCAGATGAATTTGCCAAATTATCTTAGTAACATATGTTCGTTGTAGATTGGAATGTTATTTCTTCCTTTTACAACTTGTAAATATATCCCCTCTCATTTCACTGTTCTATTATTTTGTTTAGTAACAATATTTATAAGAAAAAACAATAGTGAAACTTATTCTCTGGATCATACGTATATATGTATATGAAAGGGGCTAACGCTATGAATAATAAAGGCTGTATTAAATGCGGAGGAACTGAGGTAGGATCAAAAGAGATTGCTACCTCTGGGACTGGACTTTCCAAATTATTTGATGTTCAACACAATACGTTTAAAGTTGTTTACTGTAAAAACTGTGGCTATTCTGAGCTATATAACACAAATTCTTCTACTGGAATGAATATCATTGATTTATTTTTCGGAGGTTAAGTAAGAGTCTATAATGGACTCTTTTTTTACTGCTTTTGTGATGGTTATTGTTTTCGTGGCACTGCATAAACAAGAACTTAACGAGTTGTGGATCTGCACTTAAATTTCTCTTGTATTTACGCTATTGTTATGATATATTTTGTAATCTCGCCACAAATAAAATTGGCGAATATTCTCACAAGGAGGTAACTGATCTTGACTAAAAAGACTCAAAGTGCCTTTGATAAAGAGAAGCAGCAACTCAGTACAATAGCTGCAGAGATTGAGCGCCAGCTTCACTTACTCAACTCTATACCTCAATATCATGGCAGTGATATCACAGAACAAGCGTTAGAGTATGCAAGAGAGACTAACCGACAAAACCTTCAAGCGTCTCTCAATGAACCTTATTTTGGAAGATTAGATTTCCAGGAGGAACTCAGCCCAAAACTAGAAGAATATTACATCGGGAAAATAGGTATTTCTGATGAACAAACTGGAGAAGTTCTTATTGTTGACTGGAGAGCTCCAGTAGCTAGCATGTTTTATTCGTTTGCTGGTGGTGATGACATCGCTTCATACAAAGCACCGGAAGGGCTAATTGAAGGTATTATTTATTTAAAGCGAAACATTGCTATTAGAAACAAGGAACTTGGTCGTGTTGTTGATACTTATGTAAAGGGACAATCTAATTTTTCAGGAAGCGATGAATTTTTAGTTTATAAGTTAAGTGAACAAAAAGATAATCGTTTAAGAGATATTGTCTCAACAATTCAAGCTGAACAAAATACCATTATACGATCAGAAATTAATTTACCTCTTATTATTCAAGGAGTAGCTGGTAGTGGGAAAACAACGGTCGCATTACACAGATTAGCTTATTTACTATATCAATATCAACATAATACTCAAGCTGAAAAAATGATCATCTTTGCTCCTAATAATATGTTTCTCGATTACATCTCAAATGTGCTTCCTGAACTTGGTGTAGGACACATAGAACAAACTACATTTACTGATTGGGCATTAAATATGCTAAATCAAGAAGTGCAATTACTAGATGAAACTAATTCTTTTTCAAAATGGTTCACTCTCCACGATTCAAGGCAAGCAATTAATGAAAATACACCAGGTAGATTTAAAGGTTCGGTTCGGTTTTTAAATAAAATTCAACACTGCCTACAATTCTATGAAAAAAACGTCATCCCTAATAAAGACTTTACTGGCTTAGAACATTCATTACTTAAAGCTGAAACTATTAAACAATGGTTTTACGAAGAATATATAACATACCCACTAGTGAAAAGAACAGAACGTACGATATCCCGCATAAAACGTTGGATTGAGACAGAGCTTCAACACATTGCTGACAAAAATGTCAGAGCTAAGGTAAAAAGAAAAGCGACTCAAGCATTACGGACATATACAAAGAGTTGGAACATCCAAACACCATTATCATTTTACAAACAAATCTTCAACCAAAAACATGTAAACTATTTGCCTGCAAATATTTTTGAGGATATACCTGATGAGATTCGTAAAACTACCAACAAATTACTTAATAAAAAACGAGTTGAAGTTGAAGACCTTGCTCCGATTGTTTATATTCACAACTATTTCAACGGGATCGAGAAACAAAAACGCTATCACCATGTTGTACTAGACGAAGCACAAGATTTCTCTCCTTTTCAAGTAGCTGTTTTGCAGGAAATGACTAGAAAGAATGCTTTTACAATCTTAGGTGATTTATCACAAGGTATTCACAGTTATCAAGGGCTAAATGACTGGCAAGAAATCTTTCAGCTGTTCGGTGAAGAGAGCAAGGAAGGCTATTTTGAACTAAACAAAAGTTATCGATCAACACTGGAAATTATTCAGTTCGCTAATAAAATTAAAGCTAACAATTCTCAAGCCGTTAATGACGCTGTTCCAGTATTTCGAAGCGGTGATAAAGTCAAATTGATAAATACAACACCATCAAACCGTATCAAAGTAATCACAAATATAATTCAAAAATATCAAGAAGACAAAGTAAAATCAATTGCCATTGTCGGGAGAACCGAACAGGATTGTGAGCATCTATATAAAAATCTTAATATATCTAAAAAAGAAATGACACTCATTACGACAAAACAAAATGAATTCAAAGGTGGCATCTCAATTATCCCTATTTATTTAACAAAGGGCTTGGAATTTGATGCAGTCCTTATCACCGATGTGGATCAAATAAATTACGGCTTAAATGATGTTGATGCCAAACTGCTTTATGTGGGCTGTACCCGTGCACTACACAAGCTAAGCATCCAATATTCAAAAACTAAATCACCCTTGTTGGGGGACTGACCCCCACCACTTTAAAGTAAAAAGTTTAATGGGCTACCAAAACCGAATGAAAAAATAAATACTCCGAACCTACCAACCGAGGACGAATTATTTTTTCAATAGTTCATATATACGTTTATCCGACAAATGTCAGAATTAAAAATATGTTACCTTAATACATTCATAAAAAGAGAGTCCTCGGGACTCTCTTTTTTTCAAGCTGCCATAACAGCTACTTATTCAGAAACAAGTTCATACTCGAGACTATCATTTAATAAGACGAAAAATATTTCTGTTTTATTTAAGCTGTTTTCACATTAGATTGTTGCTTTTCGTAATAAGTGCTAAACACGTTCCACATTTTCCACCTCAAAAGACGATAAAAATGATCATACATATTAGTTGCTCATATTAAAGAAAAAAACACTAAAAGTTTACTAAAAGATCCTTTATTTAGCGTCAAAGCTCCTTAAATGCTAAGTCTAACAAATACACGTTTTTCTTTTCTTCCCTATTAACTCTTTTTTCTCCATTTTCTCAATATATTCTTTAGCTAGTGGAACTTTACAAGCTGTGTTCCCCATATTCACCTTAACCTTACCAATTACTCCTGCTATCCGCTTTGCCTCCCCATGAAGTGGCTCATAATATGCTCCAACTGAGATAACAAATCCATTCATCACATAACGAACTCGATTTCTTTCATCATGTATCGTGTGTTCCACTTTTGTTAATAGTTTCATTATTTCATCTTGATCAATTAGTTCATCAGGTGTAATTGATAAATAGTTTGAAAAAACACTCCACCCTGCACAAGCAACATTTTCACTTGTGGAAGCAATCCATTCTCTAGCTAGTTCTAATGAAAACCGAGACTCCGCTGTAACTTGGGCTACTGAATATTCACTTATCATATACCAATTTGCTTGCTTCACCCAGTTCTGTAGTTGTTCCTTCGTCATTTGTTGAGGACTTACAGAAAGACCCGCCAAATACATAGCATCACTATTCCCCGAATTGTATAGTTTTAATGCTAAGTCTTGATCCTTCTTCACCTTTTTCACCAGGTGCTTTTTTAAGTCACCGATTTTCACTCCATCTAACGGCTCGCTTGCTCCATGTCTTAGCAACGTATTTTTCGTTTGTTCATTTCCAAGTTCCGATAGCTTTGTCATTACTTCCTCATATGTAATCAACGTATAACCTCCTTTTGAAATTTAAGATAGCTTCATTACACCAAAATCTTCACCATTCACTTTTGTACATAATCAATAATGTTAACCTAACACATCAACATCAAAACCAACTATTCCCATATATTTTTTTAATAAATCTCTTTAAATTCCTAGTTGTTGGATATATAATATATCTTGCATAATACAGTATTATCCATTATTGCTCTAATCTAACTTTTAAGGAGTTCCTATACTAAATGAATATATCAAATTACCAAACTGAACTATTGCAGGAAATAGAGGAATTGAGGATTAAAATGATTACTATGGGCCTAAAAAAAGGACTTCATCATGATGATACGATATACATTAGTAAACATTTAGATTTGCTATTAAATATATATCAAACATTATCAATTCAAAAATGATGAAAGAAATGCTTCTCAACAATTCTACCCACCTTTTCCTCTTATCATGCGCTACATTTAGTACTTTAGTATGAGTTTTCCTTCACATAAATATGCCCATTATCATGAAACATAATACCTACGAATCTCTTTGATTAATATTTATTACCTTCCCCTCATTTTGTAACAATTTTCTTTCTATGTAAATTAACTTATCTTCAACTGAAGAAATTCTGTTATTCATCCTTATCAACACTGGCGAATACAATAAAACCGTTACTAGCGCTGTTAGAAAAATTTCCATGGCTAACTCCCTTCATCATAATTCTTCCTTTTAGACTCTTATTGTAAACTTTGTTGCTATAGTATCTAAACTAGTAGATAAAGATGTCATTTTTCTCAACATTTATCGTTTTATAGTAAGACTACATAAAATCTAGTTGTATGCGTGTTTATTTTTTCTTACAAAAAAACAATAGTCTATGCAAAAATAGCTTTATTTTATGTATAGCTATTGCTTATATATTCTCTATGACTAGAACAAAATTCCTTCCTAGAAAGCATCATTAAAATAAAAATTAGTTTTCTCTCATATGAATAGCTAGTATGAACACATCAACAGTTTTTATACATTTCAATCCTTAATTGCTATTTGCTTAGTAAATATGATAGCAGAAAGTGTGGCACCAATTGCTTGTATCCAAGTTCCAATCTTAGATATTTGTAAACCAACTTCATCCATACTAACTAATAAGTATATGCCACCTATCGCTCCTAGCCCAGCCCCTAAAGATTGCAATATATTTCCTACAACTGCAAAGTCTTGTAGAGGAGCCTTAATCATGTTAGATCCAACTGCCGCAAAAGCAGCTCCTAGAGATTGAAATGAACCACCTAAAATACCAAGTTGAGTTCCCTCATCTTCTTCAATAGTGGTTGCTACAGCACTTGCTGTATTACCGGATGCCTGTATCCAACTTCCAAAAATAATTAAAGAATCCGCCTCAGTCCCATCACCCTGAATATTCATTGTTCTCCCTATCGGCTTAAATGTGTTCCCGACTGCTTGAAGACTATTTCCAACTCTAATGAACTGATTAGATAATTCATTATCATTTAAAATAGGTTCAGTTCTGCCAATTGCCGCAATAATGTTTCCAATAGACTGAAGCCATGAACCAATTAATTGCAAGTCAGTTCCTGTCCTTATCACCTCCAAATCCCACCAATCCTGCTTTTAGTTATTTAAGGTATTGTATTCAATTGGAGAGATATAATTTTGTGAAAAAGCCTAAATTATTTACAATTTATAAATATAGTTCATTATCGCCACTGGGGATCACCTACTTCAACCGCTTAGTATGTATTTCTGATTCACCAAGCAATTATATGTCCTTAATTTACATTAACTTCATTAAATACGAATACGAAGAATTGTTAATTATTTATACAATAAATTCTTCAATATCTAAAGGTCAAAACTATCCAAAAAAAGCTGATTTCTAAAGTAAATCAGCTTATTGTTGAACATAATCTACATTAAAATTACTAAACTAACAAGAAATAATGGAGATTTTTTATGTATACATAAAGTCCGTTTTATTTTATCGAACTTTATTTGCACTATTAATCCTAGTTCACATGTCATTTTCTACATAAAATTTCTCAACTTCTTGATCTATCGCTTTAACTACTTCTGGGTTAGCGTACATAAATAAAGTAACACCTTTTGAGCCATCTTCGTTTTCGACTTCTGCTTCAACACTTATCCTAGTTTTTTCCTCTTTAAAAATAACATTAAATGTTCCAATTTTTTTATCCTCATGTCTTTTTTTCATCATATGTATTTCTTTATTGATTAAATTAATATCATCTTCAGTAAAACCTCTATCAAAGATTGATGAAGATAATTGCATAAAAAAAGGTTGTATGTCTTCAGGGTCACAATTAAAATCAGATAATAATGGCTCATTATCATTGGTTAATACTCTCTTTTTAATTAGCAGAACAATCATGCTTACTAAAATGATTACCCCTAGACCAAATATTATAGATTTCATCCCCTTAATCCTCCCTTTCATAGTTGAATACAATACTATGAACTTTATTATTACCATATACCCTCAACAAATTCCCTTTTGTAAATTAGTCGCTCAACTTATAAGTACCACTATATATCGTCTAAAAAGATGAACGAATGATAATTGGAGAAGAGTTTACTTAACTTACTTGAAATTACGAACTAAACACTAAATGGGAAGTGAAAATCTTAGAAGTATGAAATATAGTTGAGGACTAACATATACAATAAAAAAAGGACTAGTGGTAGCCCAGTCCAAATTGTTGTAATATATCTATCTTAATAAAAAACATATCATAAGATTACAAATGTTAACAATATAGAATTAATGGATAGATAACCATTTTTTTCGTAATACTAATATCCTTGAATATCGTGTGATAGAATCAATTAACAAACTGAACTTATTAATAGAATAAAGTTCGAATTATCTTATCTTGCATCTGATCTAATGGATGCTATACTGATTAGCTTCTTACCAAAAAGATTTAGCTATTAATGTGGACTTTATCATCATCAGATGACTACAAATACCACTTCCCTATAATAATTACTTCCATTGCTACTCCCTGAAATTATTCTGTGTCTTTAACCTGTTGAGATTCTTTTTATTACGAGGGTGTTATGACATGATTTTGTATATCTTGAAATAAAAATAAGGACTAAATCGATTAGTATTAAGAGATTTTTTCACATATCTTATTGTGTGTTTTTAAATCGTTCTCGACCTCTACGATATCTTCAAAAGCTCTATCGTACCCGAGGTTACTCGGTTTCTTCTAAGCACTTCTTAGTCAAGTCTACAAACGCCTGTACAACTGGTGGAGCGTGTTCAAACGAGTTTGCTACTAAACCAATAGAGCGATAGTAATTTTCTTTTAACCTTACTGAAGTTATTTCTCCAATACAAACGGATAAAACCATTTTTGGAACAATACTTATTCCTAGGTTCTGTTCAACCATTGCACTTATTGTAGGATTATCTTCAATTTCACAATATATATAAGGCTTTACATTGTTTTCCTTAAATACTCTTTTAACCAGTGCATCACACCCACCCTTTGGCATGATAAACGGATTAGTAGCTATATCATGTATACTAATGTTCTTCTTTTTTGCAAATGTGTGATCAGCTGGTACAATGACATAGAGGTGGTCATCAACAAGGTTAATAAAGTCTAAATTATCTATTTCTGTTGCTGGTAAAAAACCGATATCCACCTCTCCTTGTAGAATCATTTTTCTAATTTCCTCATACCCACCCTCATAAAACTCCACTCGGATTGCTGGATACAACTTGTGAAATTTTTTAATAATAAGCGGTAATAATTGAACAGATACGCTACTAAAAGTACCGATACGAATGGTTCCTATTTCAAGGCCATTCATTCTCCCTGCCTCTTGCTTCATTAGTTCAGTTTTAGCTAAAATCTGTCTGATGTAATCAATGATTACCTCTCCCTCTTTCGTTAAAGTAATCCCTGACCGATTTCTATATAAAAGGGTTAAGTTAAGTTCTGATTCTAAGCCTTTTATGGCATGGCTAACAGCACCTTGTGTGAGACCTAATTTTTCCCCAGCCTTCGTAAAACTCTTTGTATCAACAATTGTATGAAACACTTCATATTGAAGTAATGTCATCAACAAACCCCTTTCTATTAATATAATTAATATATATCATTATAAACATTCGTTTGATTAATCCTAATCGTTGTAATAAGATTACAGCAAAGGGGGGCAATAAACAATGCAAACTTTACATTACACGTTAATAGACGTATTTACAAATCAAGCATTTGGAGGAAATCAATTAGCTGTTTTTAAAGAGAATGGCAATCTATCAACTGAGATGATGCAAAAAATCGCCAGGGAATTAAATCTTTCTGAAACGGTCTTTATGAGGCCTTCAAGAAGTGCAGCAGCTGATAAAGAATTACGTATTTTCACACCGCAAATCGAATTACCTATCGCAGGTCATCCGACAATTGGAGCTGGTTACGTTTTAGGGATGGACCGCATTTCTACAATGAAAATTAGACTTAATCAATTTGTATTCGAAACGGGTGTTGGCAATATTAATGTAACAGTAAAAAAAGAAAATGATATGATTTCTTTCGTAGAAATGAATCAAAAAACACCGGTTTTTGGACCTGTTTTTCATAATATTAAGCGCGTTGCTGAACTTTTAGCAATCTCTTCAGAAGATATTGATTCAAACCTTCCTATACAATCAATATCAACGGGTGTACCTTTCTTGTTAATTCCCATCCGTACGTTGTCTGCAATGGAAAGAATAAGCCTTCAAACAGACGTTTGGAATAAGTTTTTTAGTGAAGATAAAAATATAAAACATATTTATGCTTTTACAACTGAGACTATTTATGAGAGTTCAGATGTCCATAGCCGCATGTTTGCCCCAGCAATGGGTATTACAGAGGACCCTGCAACTGGTAATGCAAATGGCCCATTAGGAGCATATCTCGTTGAATATTCAGTAATTCCAAAATCTGAACAAACGTATAAAATTAGAAATGAACAAGGGATTGAAATGAAAAGGCCGAGCTTTATAGACATATCAATTAGTAAAAAAGGAAATGTATATGAAAACGTCTCAATTGGAGGTAGTTCAGTAATGATGGGTTCTGGTCAACTTGTTTTTGAAGTGTAAAATACGGAAACACAATACCTATGAATATTATACAAAGGTTATAAATACACGCATACCCGAGTTATTCAAGATTTAAGAAAGTATGCACAAAATCAGGACGAAAACTTATTGTACAAAACTAATATAGTTAAGTGAGGATTTTTTCGAAAGTATAATGCAAAGAAACCCAATGCCGACATGAAAAACAACAGCCTATAACGAAGTTGGTCTCAGTATAGTATTCTAAATATTATAAATAGGAGGAAAATTATGTTTTCTACAACTACACAATTAGAAAATTATTTATTATCAGTTCCACAAAAAATTAAATCTCTTTCAAATATGGAATATAAACCCATACAATCAAAATGGTCTAAAAAAGAAATATTAGGGCATTTATGTGATTCAGCTAATATAAATCACCAACGGTTTGTTGAAATTTTATCTGCAACGACAGCTTCAGTTTCTATCAATAACTATAACCAAGATTTATTGGTTAAGGTTCATAATTATCAGCATTCATTCAAAACAGATGACCTCATTATAGTTTGGGTTGGTTTAAATACACAAATTGTCAACCTCCTAAAACATGTTACGAAAGAACAGTGGGAATTACCATGCTTATTAGAAAATAAACAACCTGTAACTTTAAAATGGTTAGTTAATGACTATATAAACCATTTGAGCCATCACTTGGAACAGATATTTTCATAGTTTGCTCATGTTAAATATACTAAAACATCGGTTAACCAAGTCAATTGCTTCTCCTACAATAGAAGTCGACTTTAGCGGAAAGTTTTGTAATTATAAATGAGACGACATTACCTTTTAATACACCTAAAGACAAAACCTGTAACCTACTATTTATAGGTAGAGAGGTTGTGGAAAATTGGAAACATCTAAATATCATTCAACATCGATATATTTTTTACTTTTGTTAGTTCCCCTATTTTGGGGAGGGGCTTTTGGTGCATCTAAACATGTCGTTACAGAAATACCTCCTATGACTGCTGGTACGTTACGTTTTGGTTCAGCAGCAATCATCTTACTATTACTTGTCATCTACCGATCAGAATGGAATACAGAAAAGCTCAAAAGACATTGGTTCGGATTAACATGTATGGCCCTCACTGGTATATTTTTATATAACGGTCTTTTCTTTTTAGTAGGCTTGAAATATACGTCAGAAGTAAACGGCGCATTAATCATGGCTACAACCCCTGCTTTTTTAACAATGGGGGCTGTATTGTTTTTAAATGAAAAGTTTAATAGACGTTTAGGGTTAGGCTTATTTCTATCATTATCAGGCGTTCTAATCGTCATCTTTAAGGGGATTGATACAATTAGTTCTCTCTCTTTTAATAAAGGAGATTTATTGTTTGTTGGTGGCTTAATTTGTTGGGTCATTCACGGGTTAATCGGCAAAGTTGTTATGAGAGACGTCTCATCAACTCTCACAACATGTATAACGATGTTAATTGGTACTATTTTACTGGCGGTTTTTTCTATTATTGAAGGTGGTTGGATATACGTTGCAACTATGTCAGCACAATCATGGATTGAAATAAGCTACATGAGTATCTTTGCTTCGGTCATTGCCTTTATATTGTGGAATGAAGGAATTAGACGAATTGGAACTAGTAAATCTAGTATTTATATGAACCTCGTACCTATAAATGCCGCTTGGATAAGTGTAGTTTTGTATGGTTCTACACTTACGTTGCAACAAATTATTGGTATGTTTATCGTAATTTTAGGTGTTTATATCGCTACTTCTAATGAAAGAAATGTTGTCAAAAGCTCATAACATAACAAATATAAAACACAACTGCAAAAATTATTTAATTAGTAGTATTGAGATTATACTAGATCATGCTTTGGTTTTAGTAAACCCCTATTTGCAATGAGCAATATCGCCCCCACGCTTGCTTGTGGGGGCTTAAATATCTACTTTTCAAATCCAAGCAATAATACTTGTAGATGGGAATATGAAAAGCAAGATAACTTCTTACATTTTTTGTTATGATGAGCTTTATAAGAGGTATACTTTTGGAGGACAATACGTTGATTATTAACAAAATGTTGTTAAATGATGCATATCATATAAGTAAATGGAAATATGATGAACCATACACACTTTACAATTTCGATGATAGTCCTGAGGATATACAAGAACTGATGGATGGATCATATTTCAGAGTTCAATTGAACAACGAATTAATTGGGTTTTTATGTTTCGGTTACAATGCCCAAGTACCAGATGGACGAGCTGCTGGGTTATATAATGATAATGGAAAAAATTTTATAGATTTCGGGCTAGGTATGAAACCAGATCTATGTGGACATGGAAACGGCTTGTCATTTGTGCAAGCAGGATTAGAATTTGCCATAAAACGTTTTAAACCTAAATTCGTACGGTTAAGTGTTGCTACTTTTAATATCAGAGCCATATCGGTTTATAGTAGAATTGGTTTCAGCAAAGAGCAGACATTTTTTAATAATGAAACTGAATTTCTAATTATGAAATATGAGGTATAAGGAACCAATTGTTTTTAGGACCTTCGTAGAAATCTTGTATCAAAATTGGAAAAGCTATATGGTGGTTTTTTTAGATTTCATGCTTCCGAGAAAAAAATACCTCAAACGATAATTTCATACATGTTCATAGTTCGGAAGCAACAATATTCATGAAAACAGCTTTTCAAGCTGTAAACTTTGTCGATGCCTGATAGATTTTTTTTATTACACTTGTTTACATTTACATATTTATCCCTTTCTTAAATATAAAATAATTATAGGGGTGTTTGGTCTGCACAAGTCAATTAGTTTTGCTATTATCTTATTCATTATTGTATTTACAATTAGTTTCTATGTAGGCATTAGTTGTCTCGTTATCTATTTACTTAGTTTAATTTCTTCATTGGCAATTGAAATTTATAATTGGCATTCAATGATGTTAATTTCTTTGTTAAATTTCTTCTGGTTACTACCGTTTGATATCATTAGCAGCCTATTTAATGTATCAACACCAAATAAAAAAATTAATGACTTTGTAAAATTGTTGGGATTGTTAGTAAATGTAGCAGTATTTTCACTATTTGTTATTTGGCTCAATAATACCTTTACTGGCGTTTCATTTTCAAAGATAGGCCTCGTTTGCTATATCCTTGCAATGACTATAATTGTTCACCTAACCATGATTGGTGGCACAATAATTGAAGAACAAGATAAGAGAGTCTGACCCCCTTCACTTTAACGCGTTACACTACTGGTAGTCAGACCCCACATTTTATTCTTCTGTTTCGATAACTATTCCTTCTACGTGTTTACGGTTTAGGAGGTTATCTTTCTTTCGATAGTCTTTTGTTTTAAAAATAATATCAAAATCATAGTCTTCGGGATATAGTTCATCTCTTGCTATATACAACTGCATACGTTTATGATTAATTTTTCTTTTTTCATCCTTCACTTGAATTATATAATTCCCATATTGATCAGGTCCTTTGTACACTATACCAAGCTCTCCTGTTGACCCAATTTTCACATTATCTCCCATCTCAAAAAGCGTAAATTTTTCCTTAGCTTGTTGCGTGTTTTCCTGCTTATCTCTTCTTACATATTTATTTGATGCAATTTGCTTATCAAGCTCTCGTTTTTTTGACAGTGATGGTTGTTGAATCTCGTAGGATTTATGTTCTTTATAAGTTATAGAATGAGCTTTTTCAATAATTTTCGGGTGCATCCCTAACTTTAGTGCAATGCTAAATGCTTGGCTGTCACCACCTTCACCAATGAGCAAGCGGTAAGTTGGACGAAGTGTTTCAATATCAAATTCCATTGAACCATTACGGAAGCCTTCTCTCTCTGTCGCAAATTCCTTCATTTCACTAAAATGCGTAGTTGCAAAAATAGTAGCTCCTTTTTCGTATAATTCATCTAAGATAGAAATTGATAATCCCATACCTTCACCAGGATCTGTACCAGACCCAAGTTCATCAATAAGCACTAAGCTTCGATCATTGGCATTTGCTAAAATGTCAATAACATTTGTTATCCGAGAACTAAACGTACTTAAATTTTGTTCGATACTTTGACCATCGCCAATATCAACGAACATTTGTTGGTATATTGCAAGATGGCTACCTTCATCAACTGGAATGAATAACCCACATTGAACCATTAATGTAAGCAACCCAATTGTTTTTATCGTTACTGTTTTTCCACCAGTATTTGGTCCTGTTATAACAAGAGCGTGGTAACCATTTCCTAGCTGGACAGATAAAGGAACAGCATCTTCTCCAAGCATTGGATGTCTAGCGTTTTTTAAATTGATAATATGTGATTCATTTAGTTGAACTTTGTTACCCCCAATTGCTTCGCTATATTTCCCCTTTGCAAATAAAACATCGTAATGAATCATCGTTTCTACAGCCAAGCCTATTTCTTGTTGATGTGCTTCAACTAGCCCTGTTAAATAACTTAATATAGCCTCTATTTCAATATCTTCTTCAAACTTCAGACTGTCGATACGTTCTTGAATATTAGCAACTTCAGCTGGTTCTAAATAAATTGTTGAACCTGAAGCAGAAGCATCTACTAGATTCCCTTCAACTTTCCTTTTGTATTCTTTTTTAATTGGAATAACATATCGTCCATCACGTTGACTCACAATTGGCTCTTGAAGAAAAGGTTGATATTTTTTTGATTGTAAAATGTGTTGGACCTTATCTTTCAATCTCTCTTCTTCAATCAATAATTGCTTTCTAATTTTCTGCAACTGCTTTGTTGCGTAATCATCGACTTGCCCATGCTTTATACATCGAATGATTTCATCAGCTAAGTTAGGCAGATCCTCTATCGCATACACATATGTGGTGACTCGCGGTGCAATAAATTCCTTATCTTTCATAAAACGTTTAA
Organism: Bacillus sp. SM2101; assembly: GCF_018588585.1. Lineage (NCBI taxonomy): Bacteria > Bacillati > Bacillota > Bacilli > Caryophanales > Bacillaceae > Bacillus > Bacillus sp. SM2101. The sequence continues at coordinate 121,605 of NZ_JAEUFG010000009.1, read as the reverse complement.
GCTTCATACTGCTGTCTAAAAATGAATGAATTTTCGTTAACTGTTCAGTTTTTAAAACAACACCCTTATTCATCTGCTCAATAATCTTTGTAATACCATTTAGTCCATGAATTGGGACTGATGCACTTTTCCGCAAAATAGAGACAGCTTCTTCTACTTCATGTAACCAAGCTTCAACTTGCTTCAAATATATCGAAGGTGATAGTTCCAATAAATGTTGCTTACCTTCCTCTGTTAATGCATATTGTGCTAACTCATTTTTAATGAAATCAAACTGTAATGCTTGAAATGTTTGTTCGTTCAATGTATTCTCCTCCAAATAAATTTATTTATTGTTATCCCTATAGCAATTTCTTCAATCGCAGATTCACGGTATAAAAACCACTTCATCTTCATAAACTCACCCTTTCCTTACACAAAAAGACCACAACGAACAATGTTCATTGTGGTCTAACTTCATACGAGTCCTTAAATCCAATTCGTCTATTATCTTACATTAAAGTTGTAATAGTTTCCAAAAAGTACACGTTCCACATAGATGAATGAACAATAATAATTATTATTACACATCTCATCAACATGTCACCTTATATGTTTAGACAGTAACTTACAAAGAAACCTAACTTTAATATACATAAAAAGCTGTGCCAAAAGACACAGCTAAACGAATAAACGGATACTGTATGCTATGACCATTGTCCTTAACATATCATCCAAAAAGCATACTTAAATAAGCTATCTGAAAATTCATTTTCAGCTTAGGCTTTTTGAATGACCGTATGAAATTACGGATTAGTTAAGAACGACCCCTAACATAAACAGAACTCCTTTATTATTTGTAATTTAATCAAGTAAATAATACATGTTGGTTAAAATAATGTCAAGTGTGTTTTTAAGCACAGGACTGATTATACTAACTGTTTGATGGAAAATAGGGATTTCTAGAAAGACATGAAGAAATTTTTAAATACACGTGTTAGTATTGTAAAAAAATAGTTGTGTGTCCACCTAATATTCTGTTTTACAGAATTTAAAACTGAAGAATACGGTTAAAACAAGGTAGTAGAAAAGATGCTACACATACTAATAATTTTCATTTTTTAATTATTAATACGAAAACAACAATAAATGTAATATACCCAAAGGAAAAGAATGATTATCTCCTATATTAAAGAAGACAACCATCCCTACTTAAAGTTAAAGTCATGACTATGAAGATATACTCTAATGGCTATGTTCAATTATATACTTGCTAGGCGAAATGCACGATAAAAACGGGCTCATCTCACCAATGAAAAAAATATGCAATTTGTGCATTGCACGAGTACATGCAGTATAAAATAGCATACGCTCATTTTCATCGACATAAATAGAACTAGAACCATTAAAAATAATTACAGCGTCAAATTCAACACCTTTCGCAAGGTAGGATGGAATGACAAGTACCCCACTTTCAAATGAACTAGTTGTTTTATTAATAAGGCGGAGAGTCAAATCATTTTTCAAACAATCGTATGCCTTCTTACTTTCATCAGCGGTTTTACAAATAACCGCTATCGTTTTATGATCTTCATGTTGAAGCTTGTGAATTTGTTGTTTCACTTTATCAATATGACTCGTGTCATTGTCGACCTTTGTCATGAAAGGTTTTTCACCCTCTCTGTTAAAGGCATCAATCGCTACATTTCCAACAAGGATCTCTTTTGTGAATTCTATAATTGGCCGAGTTGAACGATAACTACGTGTTAAGTCTATACACTCAGTTTGATTTTCTCCGATCATTTTCGTCAATAATGCAAATCCATCTTGAGAAGCTTGAGAATGAATTGTTTGATTCTTGTCACCAAGAATGGTCATTTTACTATTTGGAAATAAATATTTAATATAGGCAAATTGAAAAGGTGAATAATCTTGAGCTTCATCAATAAAAATGTGTTTTACAGCCGTATTTTTTTTGAAGCCTTCAAGTTGTTCCTTTAAATATAAGTATGGTATTGTGTCTTCAAAAGCTAATTCGAATTTTTCAATACGTGCGACTGTTTGATCACACATTTCTTCCCACTGATACTGAATACTTTTTTCCGCTTTCGGCATATTCATAAATTGATTAGTTGTAAATAACTGCATATATATTTTACGGATATCAACAAAACGTAAATGTTCCACTGCAGCCATCAAAGGTTTAAGGTGTTTTCTAACAACTATTGCTGCAAGAAGCTTTTGCTCGCGTCGGTAATCGTCAAATGTGTTATTAGACTTGTTGTTATCTCGTTGAAGTTTTCGGTACACCCGAGCATACACATCACGGTCTAATAATTCTATTTCATCTTCCACCCATTGCTTCTTACGTTCTGCTTTTTCAATTTTTTTCAGCTCTTTAAGCAACCATTCCACCATTAGCGTTAAACGGTTAGGAATCCGCATAGATGGATCAAACGAATAAAATTGTTCTTTTATTTGATCTGCTGAAATAACAACCTTATTTCTAAATGTTATATCTTTAAAAACCATGTCTCGTTTTTTCAGTTGATTAATATAATGATCTATTAGTATCATAAATTCCAAACTGGCTTTATATCGTATATTGTTCATCCTAACCGAATATATTGAATCTTTTGTAGCTGTCAATGTATATTCAAGCTGTTCATACTGATCTTCTAAGTCAAATTCTTCACCAAGTTGATGGTCTATATATTCTTGAAGAGTTGTTTGCTGCATATTATCCTCACCAAGCTCTGGTAGTACAGTGGAAACATAACTGTTGAACATTGAATTAGGAGAAAACAGCAATATTTGCTCTGCTTGCAATGTTTCTCGATATCTATATAATAAAAAAGCTACACGTTGTAGAGCAGCTGATGTCTTTCCACTTCCTGCTGCACCTTGAACAATAAGTAAGCGACTGTTTTCATTACGAATGATTAAGTTCTGCTCTTTCTGGATCGTTGCGACAATACTTTTCATCTGAGAGTTAGATTGATTACCAAGCACTTCTTGCAATAGTTTATCACCAATCGTAACACCTGTATCGAACATACTTACGATTTGGCTTTCATGTACAATAAATTGACGCTTTAGGTTCATCTCTCCTGAGATTACACCTTCAGGGGTTAAAAATTGAGCTTTCCCTAATGAATAGTCATAATATAAACTTGAAATTGGTGCCCTCCAATCATAAACGAGAAATTGTTCCGACTCTTCATCGTAATAAGAACGAATACCGATATAAATGTTTTCCATTTTACAATCCCCATCTTCAACAAAATCAACTCTTCCAAAATAGGGGGAATCTTTTAATTTATTTAAGGTTGTTATTTGTTGAAAGGCCTGTTTGTGGTTCCGTTCCCTTTCAGAAAGCATCTCCGCCTGTTGTTTAACACTAATAGCTGTTTCAGTAGCTTCGTTTGTATCATCTAAATTAACTGTCACATCATCCCAAAAATGCTTACGGATATTAATAATTTCAGCTTTAACACCACCTATATCTTTCTTAAGAGATCCAAGTTCTGCCGAGATTTTTTCGACTACAAAATCAACACGATGCTGTTCTCCTTGCCATTCCTTGTTAACTTTATTCATATAAGCACCTCTCAAATTAGATATTTTTCACTGAAAGCTTGACAGAAACCTAAAGAAATGTTAATATTAAATTGGGTAATTGCGATTATATTTATTTTTTATTCTGATCAAATCTAATTTTAACACAACCTTATTTTCGAATCAATATATATTTACATACAAAAAGGGGCATTTCTAAGTCAAAATAAGACATAGAAGTGCCCCTTTATTTGTTATAGAAAGGATCGATGTAATTTAATAAGATTTTTTTCAAAAACATCGATGCTTTTGTTACTAAAAATGCACAGCATAATGTATATTATGCTAGATGTATACGTGCTTTTATCCTAGAACGAAAGCATCAATCCGTGCGAAAACAACCTTATGTATCAGAAGTAAATATTATGGCTGTTAGGTTATCCAGTAGGTGATGTCTGCGCTTGGATTTGTTTGCCACTACGTTTTTCATTGAATTTATGTTTTAATTGCTCCTTTTCTTCCTTCGTCATCTTCTTATAATCTTTTATAAACTTTTCATATTGAGGTATAATCTCCTCTTTTAAACCATATGCTTTGATTTCACCTGCTTCTAACCAAAGAACCTTTTCACAGAAGTCTTTTATTTGACCCATTGAATGGCTAATAAAAAAGATGGTCTTTCCTTTTTCTTTAAAGCTATTCATTTTTTCTAAACATTTATCAGCAAATGTTTTATCACCTACTGATAGCGCCTCATCAATTACTAATATATCAGGATCTATTGACACTGAAATTGCAAATCCTAATCGAGACTTCATACCACTTGAATATTTTTTAACGGGTTGATCAATGAATTCCCCGAGTTCAGCAAATTCAATAATTTCAGGAGTTAACACTTTTATTTCTTGTTTCGAGAAGCCTAACATTAAACATTTCAGCTCAATGTTATCTCTTCCAGTTAATTCATTGTTTAAGCCAGATGCGATTGCTATAAGCGAGGCTTCACCGTTTATTTCAATACCTCCTGAAGATGGTGGTATTACCCCTGAAATCAAATTTGATAATGTCGATTTTCCTGAACCATTAATACCGACAATACCTATAGTATCTCCCTTTTCAGCTTTAAAGTTAATATCCTGCAACGCATAAAAATCCTTCCCATAGCCTTTAGGGAGGACGATATCTAACAGCTTATCTGAAGTTTTTTTATACATTTTATACTTTTTTGCAACATTGTTAAAAATAACAGTACTGTTCATATTTGCTCCTTCTATTAACCATAAAAATGAATATAGGCACTTTTACTATTCACAATTTTTATATCCATATTAACATAAATTTTTATGAATAGATATTTATTAACAACATACTCACCATCATGATTAATATTAGCTAGGTATCGTGCTGCAAACAGATCATAAAATAAACTGATCATACATCAGACCGTAAAGTAAATGAATTTTGTACATATTATAGTAAATGCGAACACCCTAAAGATGCTAATTCTTCCTCATATTTATCCTTAGGTAATCCCTTAAAATAATGACTAAGAGGATTAGATAAATTGTCACTTAGTTCTAAAATTTCTAATTCTTCGTAGTATAAAAATGCATCTAGTTTACCTTGAGCTCTCACCCATACACCAGCCTGATCTTTTTTTATTACATCATATTCTTTGCCAATCATGTCGTTAGGTGTAGCGATACCATTTTCATCAGTTATAGAATTTAAAACTTTTATCCTCATTAATAGTCCCCCTTTTCCAACTTACGTCTTCATGAACAAATCAATTACTTTCTTATATCAGGCTATCGAACTGTAGGGAAACAGTATCATGAACGTTAGTTGTTTTTACATATTATTTCTTCTTACGAAAACAATAATTAGGGTAAGCACAAGCAATATAAATCTTCGTGGTGAATGCTACGCTGTACCTGAACGAATTAATAATGAACAATTGGCATATATTAAGTTTTCCACACAGACAATATAAATATAAGTTTGATTATCGAACTATTTACTTTATTATACGGATTTGATTTGCGAAAAATACAGTAAGCTTTTAAAGATTTTGAAAAATTTTTGTAAATACATCAAAAGCTCATATAAATTAAAAATGCCATTGCAAGATTGTTTTTGTTAGATATATAAACCTAAGCAAACACTCCTGCAATAGCATGAAATCAGTTATTTATGTTTCGTCCATTTTGCTTTCTGACAGCAAACCTTTGTAAATAAAACTTCTTAATTTATCCCTCTTCAATAACTTCTTCCTCAAGCCCTAAAATCAATTGGTCCACCACTCTTGTGCTAGACATCCCATCTATATCATCAAAGAAATACTCTACAAATGGTTTTATTTTATGCATTTCGAAATTTTCATTTATAATTGTCTCAATTAGTTCTTTTGTAGAGCGTACTAGTGGACCAGGAATAAATGATTGGTACTCAAAGTAAAAATCTCTTTTCTGCACATATTCTTCAACATCATAAGAAAAGAAAATCATAGGTTTATCAAGCAATGCGTACTCAAAACATACTGAAGAATAATCCGTTATTAACACATCTGTTATAAATAATAAATCATTGATCTCCCGATACGATGAAAAGTCATAGAAAAAATCACCATACTGATAAGGTATACTAAAGTCATTTTTTATAAAGGGGTGTAATTTAAACAGAAAAACATATTCATCACTTAATGATTCGTATAGCTTATGTAAATTCAATACTTCCATAGGATAATAAGCGGATTGTTGACCATTCCCTCTGAAGGTTGGTGCAAACATAATGACTTTTTTACCTTTTAAAAATGGATAATCATTGTATAATTGTTCTTTTACTTCCTCTTGATAAGACTTATCAAAAAACACATCTGTTCTAGGGATTCCTGTTGCTACAACTTTTTCCCTATCAATACCAAAACCCTCAGCATAATATTTCCCAATATGATCAGAACTTACAATTGCTTTAGTATAATTTCTATGATTTTTTGATTTTGGTGAAGGCCCACCAGGTAGACCTATCCGACTAAACCCAAATTTCTTGAAAGCACCCACTGCATGCCAAAGTTGAATGAGTTCAGCATTTTTACGAATTTTCAAAGGATAAACCATCGGGTAAAAATCATCAAGTAAAATAACTTTCGATGTTGCCAAATGATAAGCTAACTCAACTATTTCTCCTATTGTCTTTTTATCAGTAATGCCTTCTTTAAATAAAAATCTGTATTTCCAATCAAATTCTCGACTTTGCATTTCTTCATAAACGAATTCGAAATTACCACTCATTTCAGTTCGACTATCTGATGCAAACAGCACTTTATTCTTCTCCATTGGTAACAATTTAAAAATGCTATACAGCCCTCTAAAACCAATTGTTTTTATGATTTTATATATTAAGCCATTGCTCTTATTTTTTTCAATAATCAGCCTAGAGGGGTCGATATCCATTAACTGTGTTGATCTTAATGTCAACGTCTTTTCATGTTCATCATAAGATGCTAAAAGATTATATCTCATTTCTTTTCTGTTAGAAAAATACTCCATTTTAGTTGTATAAAACTGATGATGTAAAAACCTCTCTATATTACCTAACGGATACATTCTACTGTACTTTTTACCATTATAATCTTGAATCTCTATTTCAATAAACATTTTATATAATGACGCAGGAAGAGGGTGTGCATTTTTAGAAATCGTCGCAAAATTTACCGTCCCAACAAAACCTGCCCATTTGTATACATTTACATCAATATTTTTTGATTTATCATCGTTAAATAATTCAACTAAAACATCTCTTAAAGGAATCGCTATTTTCTCCTTCTCTTCGTTAATTAAAATGAGACGTTTCTTTACTAAATCTTCATCACGCAAAGGAATATCCTGCAAATAATAATATCCCTTAATTTCCATAATTGCACCGTTCCAACTTAAATGTGATATGGTTCTCTTAGGTATAATCTCTTTTCCTGCATCTATCATACGTTTTGCAGATGGTAGCATATTTTCAGCATGATCAATATTTTTTACTAATAAATCTTCGGTATATGTTGTATTTTCATCATTAACATGTGTGTGTGAAGTTGCCGTAGGAAGATTTTTTCCCGCAGCAATCATCTCTTTTGCAGCACGTATTACCTCTTCATCATATTCATTGGTTTTGATAACCCCAACTTCTTCATTATAGTTTGTATTGTCATCATTTATCTTTAACTCATTAGGTGCTATTTTTTTATGTAAATTACTCTCTTTTAAGCCTGGTGAGTTCATTAAAGTAAACCCCCTTCTTTCTCTGTAATCATTCTGAGTGTGTATCAACCGAAAATATGAAATCAGTCACCCTTTTGGATACATGACCATCACTGGTTGGTAAAAAGCGTTGCCTAAACGTTGATATTAACTGATAATCAAATTCACCTTTTTTTATACAGTAAGCCAGTTCTTCGGAGTTATTGAAAAACGGACCAGGGATAAAATTTTTATAAGGATAATAGAAGTCTCGCTCTTTCCTATACTCTTCTAAATCGTTCGCATAAAATAAGATTGGACGTTGTAAAATACTATAATCAAATATAATAGAAGAATAATCAGTAATTAACATATCAGATAATAATAATAGCTCTTCAATACTATAATTCTTCTCAATTTGATAAATAAAACAAGAATGTTTTGGATTTATTGCTATTTTTTCCTGTACATAAGGATGAAGGTGCACGAGAACCGCATAGTCCTCTCCTAAAACTGAATGTAATGCGTGGAAATCAATTAAATAGTCCATTGATTTCTGATGATAACCATTTCCACGAAAAGTAGGAGCATATAATATCAATTTTTTTCCTGATAGTTCTGGAAATTCACCGATAAATCTTTGATAAACTGGCCTATGCTTTGCATAATCAAAAAAATAATCTGTTCTTGGTATGCCTATGGGGTATATTTTATTTGCAGACATATTAAATGCTTCAGCATAATATGGAATAACCTCTTCCGCACTAACTAATACTTTAGTATAATTGCCGTGTACTTTTATGTATTTTAAATATTCTTTAGATGGGCCATAACTCTTACTAATTGTACTATGTCCAAAGGTCTTAAACGCACCTGCTGCATGCCATAGCTGAATAATATCCACACCTTGTCTAGGGCTTATAATATATACAGGAAAAAAATAATCATCTATTACAAAGTATTTTGAAGTAGCCAGATGATACATTACCTTAGTCATATGTACTAAATATGTCAACTTCCCTATTTTACTTGCTGAATTCCTTTTAAATAACAATACATAAGAGATTCCTTTGTTTCTAGCTAATAGCTCTTCATAAACAAATTTTAAATTTCCACTAATCTCTTCAGAACGACTAGATGCAAAGGTTATTTTATTGGGATTGATCGCATAAAGCAGTGCGAAAATTTGATGCAAACTACCAAATAAAATTTTCACTAATAATGTTGGCAAAAGCTTCACATTTATCATTGAAATATCCTTCTTTGAATATTAGACATTTATATCTTCCATTCCAGTACAGTCTTGCCCCAAGATGTAGTTAAGTCTTTTTCAAAGGCATTGATAACATCTTTAATGGATCTTACTTCATTAACAGAGCCTACAAGTGTTTCTAAATAATCCACGATGTCAAGATTTGCTGCTAAAAAATCAACTGTATTCTTAAAGTCAATATAACCACTTCTACTGCTTCCAATGACCGTAATACCTTTTTCTAGAATCATCCTCGTATTAATTTCCACTGGATATTCAGAAACTCCTAAGATTGAAATGGAACCTTCAGGAATAATATAATCAATAATTTGGTTAATTGCATATTGACTACCAATTCCACCAACACATTCAAAGGCATGGTCGAACTGAACATCATCTGGTATGTCATTAATATTGTATACTTCATCTACAAATGAGAAGTTGTCTAACTTATATTGCGTTTTTCCAGCTACGATGACATGACAATCTCTATATTTTCTTTTTAATAGGAGTGCAGTAATATAACCTAAATTCCCATCTCCCCACACACCAAACCTTTTTCGACGAGTATGCGATAATCTCTCAAACCTTGACATGGCATGCATTGCAATTGTTATTAATTCAGTAAAAGCAGCAACAAATTCATTAATATTGTCAGGCAGAACTACAAAGCGATCTCTTTTCAGAAAAACATAATCCTGCATAAAACCGTCATAACCGCTTGATAAAAACCTGCTTGAACGTAGATAATTCTCAGCAATAATTTCATCCTCTTCAATAGGAGAGTTTGGAATCATAACAACCTTCGTCCCAGGACGATATTGACCATAAGGGTCGTACACGATCTCTCCCACTGCCTCATGAATTAATGCCATAGGTAGCTTTTTAGATAATGCAGCTTCCCCCCTAGTTCCAGTATAATACCGTTGATCTGCTTGGCAAATCGATAAAAATGTTGGGCGAACGATTAAACGATCTGAATTAATTGAACTATCCTTATATGAAATTTCAAATTGCCTTGGAGATACCAACCTATATACTTGATTAATCATGCTCAATATTCTCCTGTAATATTGCATTAGCAACCTTTAGATCATATGGAGTCGTAATTTTTATATTAAAAACCTCACCTTTAACTATTTTTACATCTTCACCATACAGTGAACATATTTTGCAAGCATCTGTCAGTTGTTCTTTTTCTGCTCGTGTTAATTTATTGTAATAGCCAACAAGTGTTTTTATATGGAAGCTTTGCGGAGTTTGCCCTTGGTACATCATACTTCTATTTGGTATATCAGAAATTAAGTTTCCGTCCTCAGATTGTATAATTGTATCAATTGCTTCTATTACTGTATCAACAGCATTATAGTGTTTAACTTGTTCAATATTCTCTTTGATGATTCTATGTGTTAAAAATGGACGTACAGAATCATGTGTAACAATATAGTCATCATCAAAGATCCCAACCGTATCTTCGATATAACGAATGCCATTCATAATTGACTCGTTGCGATCTTGACCACCCTCTAAGACTATAACTCGATCATTATCACCAATATACTTATTTATAATGTCCTTCGAATGATGAACCCACTCTCTAGGAGTCATGACTAATATCTTTTCAAAATCTGAATTTAAGATGAATTTTTCAAGTGTATGAATTAATATCGGCTTTTTGTTTAATGGTAGAAATTGTTTTGGCATATTCACATTACCCATGCGAGTTCCTTTTCCACCTGCAAGTATTTCTGCATAAATCATATACGAAACAACTCCTTTCATTTAAAATAGATCTTCGTCCAACGCTTTCAATCACTCTGAGAGCACTCATGCCCACGAAACTGACAAATGCTTATATCTAGGTTATAATTTCTTCTACTAATTTATAATAAATGCTTATAAAAGTAAATCTTTCCACTTACTTTAATTAATCAATATAGCCAAATATTTCGGAACAAGTTCTATACGTGAAACTGGCAATTATCATAAGGAGCACCTCTATAAAAAATCCACGAAACGATCTCGAAATTTTACATGTAATACAGAACCGATTAATAATAGTATGAAAACAATCCCCCAAAAATATAAAGTGTAAGTTAGATTGTCGATAAAGTACCAGTTTAGACCCAGTAGAGACGATCGGTAACCTTCAACAATATAATAAAATGGGTTTAATTTCATAATTAGTTGAATAAACTCTGGTAATTTCTCTACTGTCCATAATATCGGCGTTAAATATAATAGAACTCTGACGACTGATTGAACAACCATTTGTACGTCACGAACAATCGTTGCTAGTGTGGCTGTTATTAAAGATATAGCAATTAAAATAGCTATCGTAGCAGCCATAAAATAAGGTAGCTGTAAAAAGTATACCGATATTGAATAATCGTAGAAAAACAATATCACCATAATAATGCCAGTAAGTATAAGATGAGAGTAATACTTAGATGCGATAACAAATGTAGGTATGACACTCATCGGAAACTTCATTTTTGCTATGATCCTTACTCTTGAATAAATAGATCTCGAACCTTGTAAAATGGATTGAGAGATGAAAAACCAAACACTAATACCCGAAAGCATCCAAGGCAAGTAAGCGATGTCACCCACTCCTTTATCACCTCGTATACCTAACCCAAAGACAAACCAAAAGACACTAATTTGAATCATTGGGTTTAAGACCTCCCACAGGATACCTAAGTAGTTATTATTATTTGTACTTTTTAATTCGTATATAGATAAACGTACAATTAGATAGAAATTGTTTATATGTTCATTAATAATCGTCAATACTGATTTCATGCTGTAATCCTTTCCATAAAGCTCATTTTAACTTTGTTCTTACATGAACAACCACGATTGTCGAATAAATTAGGTTATTTTGGTTAGTATGTACTGAACAAGTCTGTTTGATGAATTTCCTTTTGAGTGTTCATTCCATTGATGATAAAATCTTAATATCAACTCGTAATTAAATTGATGGGTTAAAATAATATCGATAATTTCATCAGTATCATTCGCTACAGGCCCAGGGACAGTAGTTTCGTAATCTTGAATAACACCCTGCTCCTGTTGATAGATTGTTAAATCATAGGGGTAAAAAATCATTGGCTTTTGTAAAATTGCATATTCAAAAGGAATGGATGAGTAATCAGTAATTAAATAATCAGTGATCATCAATAACTCATTTGTACTCTTATAAGAAGATAAGTCAACAACGAAACCTTTGTATGTTTCCTCATAATCCACATTTACTTTAACCATTGGATGTAGCTTCAATATTAAAATATATTCCTCTTGCAGCTTTTCGTAAAGCTTGTCCAAATCCAGCTTAATATTGTAATTATTTAATTGACCATGCCGAAAAGTCGGAGCATATAATATTATCTTTTTATGTTTTAACAGAGGAAATCTAGAATAGAGTTCTTCTTTAATTTGACTTGTAAGTTGGTCATCATAAAAGAGATCTGTCCTTGGAATTCCAGTTGGGAGTATATGATTAGCTGGAATATGAAATGATTCCATAAATATTTGTGCCATTTCCTCTGAACCAACAACTACCCTGTGGAATTGCTTATACACTTGTCGAAACCTTCTTTGAGCTTTGTTACTCCTTTTACCAACCGATTTGTCTTGTAAGCCAAAGGTTTTTAACGCTCCAGCGGCATGCCAAATTTGAATGCACTCAACATTGTTCTTAAATGTAATTGCCGATAAAAATGCAAAATAATTATCTATGATGATTATTTTGGATGTAGCCAAATGATAAATAGACAAAAGCCAATGAATTAAATTCTTTGATTCAAACGTATATATTTTTGCTTCTTGAAAAATATGTTGAAGGTCTGTTTTTGCTGACGTTTTACACAAAATGATAATGTCAATTGACATAGATTGTTTTATCAATTCTTTATATAAAAAATGCGCATTTTCTTCATACGAAATAACGAATGTAATTTTTTTCTTCAGCTTGAATTGTTTACATAAATTAAAGACCAGCTTAAATAGAAGTAAATAACTCGAAATTAATAATTCCTTACCCATTATTCAGTAAATAACTCCATATTTTTTTTTATCATAGTTGTAGAAATACTCTTTGTTCTTGGCATATAAATAACATGACAATAATCCTCTAAATAGTCAAATTTCCCCTTCCAATCATCTCCCATAACAAAAATATCAACATTATGCGTAATGATATCATCAGCTTTCTGCTCCCAATTTTTTTCTGGAATTACTTTGTCAACGTAACGTATTGCTTCAATTACTTTTTTTCTATTTTCAAAATTATGATAGGATTGCTTATTTTTCATTTTATTAAACTCATCAGTTGATAAGCCAACAGTAAGGTTGTCGCCTAACTCTCTTGCTCTTTTCAGAAGGTTAACATGCCCCCAATGCAACAAATCAAACGTTCCATAGGTAATAATTTTTTTCATAACGTCTTACGTCCCTTCTTTTTAAAAGGCATAATATAGATGCAAGTATTGCAAATGAATGTATGAACAGGTTTCCACTAGCATAAAAAACTAATTATAAGATAAACATCGCTTGACAACAATACAAATATTATCAAGTGCTTTTTGAAGTAGGCTCTTTTCGCAGCTAGCTGAGGCATCTTGTATACAGAGAAAAAGATGATAACTACAATCGTTAATATACTTGTCTATTTTTTGGTACGAAAAATTAAAACCTTGAAAACAGCTTTTTAGTATCTAGCGCAATTCCTTTGTATAGAATAACAATTACACACCTAGACTCAATATCATAATTTTAAATTTTGTTAAAACATGAATAATTATCCTCTCTCACCAATACTTACATTATTGTTTATGACATCTATTTTACCAAAGGTTGCTGTATATATTAATTATTTTCTACTGATTGACGGGATTTCCAAAATAAATATACTCATAATACTAGTATATTTATCCGATATACCCTTAACTATACAAACATATAGTTCATTCATATATGTAAAGAAATGAATAGCTTCACTCAATTCCAAATATTTTGATGAAAGCAAAAATATGACTTTCATGCCAATAACACTATATTTTTAGTTGAATTTATGCGAAAATAACATTCTAGTGTATCTATATTATAAATTTTTTTCTACCAGTTTTAAGGGATACAATTATTGGATAATTATTTTGTAAATATATCGGGGGATATTAAAAATGGTTAAGTTTGATGAGGTTATGGGATATGAATTTGTTAACAATCGAATGGAAAACTTCTTAAGAGAAGTTCACAATAGAATGCAAGTTTCTCAAAAAACCTTTATCGTTACAGCAAATCCTGAAATTATTACATATGCTAAATCAAATCCATCATACGATTTAACCCTAAAAAAAGCTACCTACATTATCCCGGATGGAGCAGGCATTGTAATTGCTTCCAAAATCTTAGGTAAACCACTCAAAGAAAAATTAACGGGTATAGATTTTATGGAGCAGCTCTTAAATATTGCAAACAAGCATCGTTACAAAATTTATCTTTTAGGTGCAAAACCTGACGTTATTGGCCTAACTGCGAAAAACATTCAACAACGATACCCACATGTAGATATCGTTGGATTTCACCATGGTTATTTTGATGATAATGATGAAACGATCATCTCTCAGATTAAGGAAACTGAGCCCGATATTGTGTTAGTAGGTCTCGGGTTTCCAAAACAGGAAAATTGGATTGCAAAAAGCATGCATAACTTTAATAAAGGGGTTTTCATCGGGCTCGGAGGAAGTTTTAATGTATGGGCTGGTGTAGTCAAAAGAGCACCAAAAATATGGAGGGATACTAATTTAGAATGGCTATATCGATTAATTAAAGAACCATCTAGGTTAAAAAGAATGATTGCCATTCCGAAATTTATGGTGCGAGTACTTAAAAAGAAATATCATCGAAGCTAAAGTAATATTGTTAGCGAATATTCCCTCGTTTTAAACTTCATATTTTAAGATTTTTCCTTTTCTGCTACCCTTCATTATTTTGAGTTGTTCAACACATTCATAACAGTTCTTAATTTCCCATCTCTTTTCGGTCTACTGACAAGCTCACCTCCACAATTCGGACAAATATTTTTGACTTCAGCGCTACATTGAGGACAAAATGTACATTCATAAGAGCAAATATAAGCATCAGCATCCTTCTTTAACGAAATATCACACCGCTGGCAAACTTTTTTCATTTTTAACCCCATCTTGCTTCATCCTCTCTTTTTCTTTTTACATTCAATTTCGCTGGGTTACATAGCTTGTTACTTTGCATACAATAAACATACTCACCTGTCATAAAGTTTATGAGAAGCTTTATCGTACACTTTGTTGCTCTTTTTACTTAAATTTGAGAGAACTGATACCTACTATATGATTTTAATAGTCTTGAAAAATGATAAGATGCCGCGCACATTAAATGTATCCATTTTTAGTTTTCATTACGAAAAGCAACAATTAATGTGAATACAGCCTTCATTAAATAACTAAGAAGGTCAGTCATCGAGCAAATATTTAGATTTTGCTATTTATCAAACTACAGTTGAAATTCATAATTTCTGCAAAACCAAAAGCTCTACAAATAGTCCCAACGAAATCATTGGTTGTTATTACTTCCATTTTTATCTTGCAGTTGAACTTTGAAAAGCAAAACATAAGAATACAAAGTATCTTATTCAGTCAGTTGTTTATTTCCTAAATAAAGAAGCCCATTCCCTTCCGCATGTCTGCTATAGCCAATTGGTTGAGTATGCTCAATTAAAATATCATATAACTCGTTTTCGCATATTTTTCTACCTAACTCTTTTTCTTTCTCATTTAACAACAAGGCTGCTGCACCAGAAACATGTGGTGTAGCCATCGATGTCCCAGACAGCCTAGCATATTTATTATTTGGATATGTTGACAAAACCTTAACTCCTGGTGCGACTAAATCAATTTCCTCATGTGTATTCGTAAAATCAGCTAGTCTTTTGTCAAAGTCGACAGCTCCGACCGACACGACTTCATCATAATAACCTGGGTAGCTTCTTTCTATTGTATCCACGTTTCCATCCCCCTCGTTCCCCGCTGCACATACGACTAAAATATCGTTATTGACTGCATTTTTTATTGCGGTATGTAGACTAGATACATTTTCTGGCCCTCCAAGAGACATGGATATAACACGAACTTTTTCACCATAGGGTCCACGCCAATTTATTGCATAATCCAATGCATCAATTAATCCCTTATAGCTACCTGATCCATCTTTGGATAATACCTTCAAAATCAATAGTTTTACTTCTGGTGCAACACCAACAACGCCATTATTGTTTAATGTAGCCGCTATTGTACCGGCTACATGCGTACCATGATATTGGTTATCATCAAAATTTGATACATCTCCACCATAATCGTTAGTAAAATTCCTTCCATCTATTATTCTATCTTTTAAATCAGGGTGTTCAATATCACATCCTGTGTCTAATACAGCAACAACAACATCATTTCCCATATATCCCTTTTCCCACTTACTTGGTGCTTCTATTAATGCTACTCCTTGTGGTATTTCGGTTGTTTTGTCAACAATTTGGTCAACCTTATACGGTATTAGTCGAATTTGACTCATTGAAAGTACCTCCTATCGATAATAGCACTTGCCTAGCTTTTTTTATTATGCCTCTTTTCGTAAATAGTGCTAGTTGTTATTGATACAGACTGTAAAAAGAGGTCTTAGATGATTATCATCATATAATAGAAGAAAAAGATGCTACGAGTACTAGTTGTGTTCGTGTTTATTGATTAGGATGAAAAACAACAATATATACGAAAACAACCCTAATTATGAATGTAAACCCCCATATTGAGATGAAAATGGACTGAAAGGAATTGTAACCATACCTGGGATTTTTTTATTTATTGAATTTTCAGATATTTAAAACGAGAATTATTCTTAATTTATACAAATCATAAGTTGGATACACTTAACAATATACCATATTTACCTATTATTTGCTATTAAATAACTTCTAAGATTTACACATTAATGCTCTTTTTACAACGGAATTTAGGATGAGTAAAATCTTAAGGTTGATACAATCAATTTGGCTAATGAAACTACCACCTACATAGAAAGAAGTTTTAACATGGTGTAGGTGCTTTGCTTACTTTTTTCAGTGTATAACACATAGCAGCTATTTTCTAGTAGCTCACTAAAATGGTTTAAATTAAGCATATTGACTGCTCTCATTAAATAGCTAACAACAATTTGTATAATAGATAACTTTACACAAAAAAGAGACAGAATAAAATCCTGTCTCCGCTTTAATGTTTCGTTTTACTTAATTATCACACAGCTTTTTTCTTGTCAATTTTCTCTTCTTCTCCCCAACACTCAACATTCTGCAAACCATCTACGTTTGATACGTGGAATACTGGGTTTTTACCGACTTTGAGTTGAGAGACATAATCATCCAATGTTTTGAAAGCAATTTTGCCTAGAAATGCGATAGCAATTAAATTGGTTATAGCCATTAATGCCATTGATAAATCTGCTAAATCCCATACGATTTGTACACTTGCTAACGAGCCAAATAATACCATTCCTAACGCTGCAATGCGATATAAGAATAATACCGTATTATCTTTCTTAATAAACTCAATGTTCGTTTCACCATAGTAATAACTACCGATAATTGAACTAAATGCAAATAAGAAAATTGAAATCGCAATAAATACGCTTGCCCAAGGACCAACATGTGAAACTAACGATGCTTGCAGTAAGTTGATTCCCTCGAAAGTTCCTGTTTGATATTCATTTGATAATAAAATAATAAATGCTGTTGCACTACATACGAATAATGTGTCAACGAAAACACCTAATGTTTGAATAAGACCTTGTTTTGCAGGGTGAGAGACTGTAGCTGTTGCTGCTGCATTTGGAGCACTACCCATTCCAGCTTCATTAGAGAATAAGCCACGTTTAACCCCATAAGAAATAGCTGCACCAACTGTACCACCGAGAGCTTCATTGAAGCCGAATGCACTAGATATAATTAAACTAAATACTCCAGGTATTGCTTGGAAGTTTGTAACAATAATAAATAAGCCGATGAGAAGATAGAATACCGCCATAACTGGTACAACAACTTGAGACACTTTTGCTATGCGGTTTATGCCACCAAATATTACGAGTGCCGATACTCCAGTTATAATTAAACCCATTACGAGACGACTTGTGCCAAAGGCTGATTCAAATGCAACTGAGATCGTATTTGACTGTACTGAGTTAAAAATCAACCCAAAGCTAATCGTAATGAATATCGCAAAGATAATCCCTAACCAACGTGCATTTAAAGCTTTTTCAATATAATAAGCAGGCCCACCTCTGAATCCATTTTTATCCTTAACTTTGTATATTTGTGCTAACGTGCTTTCGATAAAGCTTGTTGCACCACCTACTAAAGCAACGATCCACATCCAAAAAACTGCACCAGGGCCCCCAAGTCCTATGGCAATGGCCACACCGGCTAAGTTACCTGTTCCAATTCTTGTTGCCGCACCGATACAAAACGATTGAAAGGATGAAATCCCTTTTTTACCGTCTGCTGAGACCGTAGCTTTATCTGTCAACAGTCTAAACATTTCACCTAAAAGTCTAAATTGTACAAACTTCGTTCTAAAAGAAAAATATACACCTAAACCGATTAATAAACCTATTAAAATATAAGACCAAAGATAATTATTTAGTTCGGTAACAATGGTATTGAATAACTGTCCCACTTACTTTCCTCCTCTTGATGCATCACTTCTCCGCTGTTATGTACTAAATTATAAACAACGAAATAGAATATTGCAATAATTTTTTTAATATATCAAAAAATTATATTTATTAAAGTGATTTCTTATATTTATTATTTTTACAGTACTTTCATAAGTAAACTCCTACATAAATAGTGTATAAGCGTTGTATAAAGAAGCTACAAATCTATTAATCAAAACAATATTTCCTAGTTTTACAATTATCTATAATATAGTAAAATTAGTTTACAAAGGAAGGTGTTTGTATTATGACAATATTAAAAAACTTTAAAGATACCATTACTACTGAAGAGGAATTACGTACAATCATAGGAGAACCTAAACAAATGATTAATGATAAGGTCATATCTTTTGTTGATGAAAATTGTAAAAAGTTCATTTCACTATCCCCTTTTGTATTAATAGGAACTGCAAACGCTGATGGCTCCTGTGACGTGTCTCCCCGTGGTGACTGTGCTGGATTTGTTCAAGTTATTGATAATAAAACACTCCTTATTCCTGAACGTAGAGGAAATAAGAAGATAGATTCATTACGTAACATTCTTTCAAACAATCAAATTGGTCTTCTCTTTATTATTCCTGGTTTAGGAGAAACTCTTCGTGTGAACGGTAAAGCTGTTATTGTTAAAGATCAAGTTTTGCTAGAAAAGATGGAAGTGAATGGTGTAATACCAAGTTTAGGTATTGGTGTTGAGGTTGAGGAACTATACATACATTGTGCTAAAGCTATGCTACGTTCGAAAATATGGGACCATCAATCTTACCCTATGAAAGATGCATTACCATCAGCAGCTAAAATACTTGCAGGTCATTTACAGCTACCAAAAGATGCAGTTGATGATTTACAAAGCAACCTTGATGAAGCTTATGCGAACCGGCTATATTAACTCTATATAAAACTAAAACTTAAAACAAGCTATTACCGTGAGTGAGTTTTGGAGAATACAATGCTCACTCACTATGTTGAATACCGTAAACAGGTTCTTCTCTGTCTTGCCTAGTCAAAAATTTTCCTTGTTTCTGAAACAGCAATATTTTTTACTACTTTTACCTTTTTACGAAGGTTGGTAACTCCCGAGCAATAAACCCTAACATGTTCTTAAATTTATTTTTGCAATGGCTGCTCTAGCTTTTCTTCTAGTAGCTTGCTTAAACGACATACTCATACAACTCTCTACCATTTATTAGACTTTACCCTCTTGATTGTAATGAAAGAAACCAAAACTATGCCCCTATAGCTACAAAGGAAGATATACTATTCATCATGATTATACGATTAATATGGACGCCTACAATTGATTAGTTGTTCATATGTTATGCTATTCCCCCACCCGATTGAATAACTACATCTATATTACTCATGATCTCATTCGATTTATTTATAATTTTCATTTTGCATTTTTTAATTATTCACTACAAACAATTGCTGCTTCTGGAATTGTGATATATTAGAATTAAACAAGCTATTTGTTGCATGGCATAATTTTTATAGGTTACTATGGTATATATGTTGAGCATAACATGCATTATGAAGTAGAGTTACTTCTAAAAGATGAGAACAAACTTACAGACTTTTTGTATATTTGTAGCAAAATTGAGGTTTGTATGAAAAACACTAATCAACGTGAAAAGAGCAAATAATTGTATAGGAGGAAGCGTTGTTGATTGCATTTACAGATCAAATTGTAGTGAGTAAATCCATTGAAGAAACGTTTGATTATGCATCTAATATGGAAAATTCACCTAAAATATTAGCAAATGTAGATGAAGTAACAAAAATGACTGATGGACCAATTGGTCAGCATACTAAGTTTAAGGAAGTTAGAGAAATTCGAGGAAAAAAGGCAGAGGCTATCATAGAATACATATCTTTTTCAAAGAATAAATCTTACTCTGCTAGAAGTGCCCTACAAGGTCTTGAAACCATCTATCATTATGAATTCTCAGAAACTGAAGGTGGTACTAGAATAGACTTTTCCTGTGAAGTTAACACTAAAGGCTTAAAAATGCGAATTATACGCCCTTTCTTTATAAAAATTTTAAAACAAGAAGACAGTCAACATTTAACAAAATTAAAAGATGCTCTTGAAGCTAATTCTTAATAAAAACCAAGACAAGCAAAACCCTGTAATGGAGCTTTATAATGGAAAAACTGCCAAGACTATTTAATGCGCAGTAAAATCATTATGTAAAATAGTTTAATTACATCACAATAACAATGTAAGCACTAAATTATTAACAGTTATTACATGCAATAAGCTGTGAATGAATATTCTTTTATAAAAGCTTGTTTGCGAAAGATTGTTGTTCTTTGTACTAAACACGTATACAACTAGTACTCGTAGCATCATTTTTTCAATAGATCGATGACTTTTACGTAAAATGACATCTTTATCTTCTAGTATAAAAACGATAACAACAAAGTTTACAAAAAAAAGTCCTTATAAAAATTAAAATGATCATCGGAGGTATTTATATGGAATTAACTGTTTATCTTGCAGGAGAAATTCATAGTAATTGGAGAGATGAAATTAAGGAAAAAGCAAAAGCTTTACAGCTTCCATTAACATTTGTTGGCCCAATGGAGAATCATGACCGCTCTGACAATATAGGAGAGAACATTTTAGGTGAACAGCCAAATGCGATTTTTAAAGATGATGCCGCCTCTGATTTTAACAATTTCAGAACACAAGTGTTAATGAATAAAGCTGACATTGTCATTGCACTATTTGGAGAAAAATATAGACAATGGAATACAGCAATGGATGCAAGTGCGGCAATCACTTTACATAAACCACTTATTCTTGTACGCCCTGCATCATTGCACCACCCTTTAAAAGAGCTATCTAATAAAGCTAATGTAACTGTTGAAACTGTTAATGAAGCTCTAAAAGCACTTTCTTATGTTTTTGAATCATAGAATGCGTTTCAAGCGTATTTCTACACCATTTGCACTATAACATAAAGCTGATTTTGAAATAGACCCAAAGATCGAAAGGGTCTATTTCCTTTAGTAGGTCCAAGCAATGTTGTTATTAACCTTTTAGGTCAAATGCTATTATAGTGAAAAGCGTATACAGGGTATGAACAGTTTCTTTCAAATCCTAACTTTGTTGCTAATTTATGTGACGCAATATTATCGTGAGTAGTTTCCCATAACGGAATAAAGTTTCTTGCCAATCCATACTCAATTAATTTTGCTCCTGCAACGGTCGCATAACCTTTTCCTTGCTCGTTTTTATCAAAAGTTTCAACACTTATAAAATATGATTCATTATGAACGAAACCATTATTTTTACATACGGCAATGATTTTATTATTCTTTATAATTTTTGATCCAAAACGTGTCTCATTTATTAATTCACATTCCTCTTCTTTACAGCTAGATGTTACAATAGGAAATTGGTCAATTTGACAATCAACCTGCGATTCTATTTGCCTCGTATCAAGCTCTCTAAACTTACCAATATTTAATGTATAAATAGATTCCCAATGCTTTTTCACATCGAGATTAGATAAATTTGCGCTAAACTCTTTCTCCCACTCTTGATTTTCACTTTTATAAATTTCAAAAATGCTTTTTCTCTCTATTTTAAGAAACTGCCAAAGCGAATCAATTATGCTTCCATAAGTATGATTTTTAGGAATGTCCCCCTCACAATATAGCCATCTTCCAAGAGCCCAAACAATTGCAAAATTCGGTTGGATAACTGAATCAACGAATATCTTACCAGGGTAATTTCCGTAGATAACAGAAAGTGCTGGAATATATTGTTTATGACCTCGAAAGAAATGCTCGACTATTTCATACTGATTCTTGTGTAATTGTTCTAACATCATTTTCCTCCATTTGACTGCTATGAATTTCAAAAGGTTTTATGGATAGTATGTCACATTTCGAAAGAAAGAACTAGTTGACAGTTTAATAAAGTTCGAGTCTCTATACCAAACTGAAAAATAATGGCTAACTATCGTATTCATTACTGTCTTGCTTAAACGGTATATTTAATAGCTACAAACTACTGACAAAATTTAGAGCTAACAATCCACCATTATGAATATAAAAAACCATGTATACAAGGGCTACTAGGATACCAACACACTTTATATTTTTTTTGATCTCAAAGTCACATTCGCTAGCTATAAAGTAAAACTGTTTCTAACAGTGTATACATTTTGATCATGATCAATATTCTTATGTATTTTAATTAGTTACTCTGTTTATAGTTTTCAACCAAGTCTTTTAACGAAACATAAAAAAACTGTTGTGACTTCACAACAGTTTCTTCAATACATTGTTATTCAGTTTCCTTCAGTCACCACTACATCTTTTACATAAATAGAACCAGCTTGACCTGTTTGAAAGCCTGCAGGATATATAGTTGCTCTTAGCCAATCAGCATCATCATCAAATGTTTGGGTGATAGTTACCCGTTGCCATTGACCTGATGCCACATTTACCGTTTTGACTTGATCATTATTTCCATTATTCCCACTATAACCTTTAGCTCTTAAACGAATACTTAACGCTTGTTCCACGTCACTTTTCACGAGCATACTATAAGTGTATGTATGGCCGTTCGGATTTAAATTAATTGTATTGTTAACATACCCGCCATTACTTGTGGCTGTCAGTTTTAACATTGCCTCTCCATTATCAGTGCCATGCTCTACAACACTGTTAGTCGTGTCAAACACCTGGCTCCCCCACATGTAAATAGTACCTGTTTCACCCGATTGGTAACCCGCTGGATAGATAGTTGCTCTTAACCATTCTGCTTCTATATCAAAAGCTTGGGTAACTTCAACACGTTGCCATTCATTAGCTTGAAGATTTACAGTTTGAACACTATCATTATCTCCGTTACCTCCATTTAAATTACCCTGACTTCTCAAGCGCACACTCACTTGTTGGTCTTGTTCAGACATTAGCCAAACGCTAAAAGTATACGTGCGGTTGTTTGGATTAAGCTGAATTGTGTTATTTACATAACCATTCTCGTCCTTCGCAACTAGTTTTGCAACACGGTCACCATTCAGATATTTCACGTTTTCATCAAATTCAAACGATGTATTATTTCCTTTATTCCATGAATGAGGACTAAATGTATTTAGAGGCTGTTCCCATAGATTATTTACACTGTATTCAAACATAGCAGACACAGGCTTATGGTCTGATAGACCCTTCCCGTTGCTATCTAAAAAATCATCATGAGGAACATCATAATCAGTTACGTTAAGTGTAAGACCGTCACTGCCTCGAAACAAAATTTTATCAATACGCCCACCCGATTCACCAATATCAGGTATTTCACCATTATTTTTTATTTCCGCCCAAGCATCTGAAAAATTAGCATCAACAAATTGCCTTACTCCATCTGAATCTTTCCAATGGCTGTTAAAGTCACCCGTGACAATGACAGCATGATCTTCTGACCATTGTTCAATTTTTGACAATAATTGCTGAAAATTTTTCTTCCTGACAGTATAATCATCATTACTACCACCAGCATCTGCATGAACATTATACATGTCTATAAATACGCCTTCTGCAACTTCATGCCTAGCAAATGAAAATCCTTTAGGCGTTAAACAGTCAGAACCGTCCCCAAACACACCATGACAGTCATTCCAATCTTCACGTTTAAATTTAGTAAATGGGTAAATTGACATTCGATTTAAACCATCTCCAAATCCCATAATCCCTGAATGTGAAGACAGGTATTCATGTTCGACTGCTGAAATCAAATCACTATGATAATTAAAATCCTCTTGAACTAATACAACATCATAATCATTTAATTTAGGACTGATTTTCTCTGTGTTATTTGCGGGATTAGAAGATGATACAGGATCCCATAATCCAGCAACGTTATAAGTTAACAGCGAAAAACTACCTGTGTTATTACTAGCTCCTACAACTATATTCTTTTGACCAAAAAATGATAAACTAATGAGCATTGATAAGAAAAGAATAGTTAATAGCTTTTTCATACAAAATCACCCTTTTAATAGTTTAGTAGGCGTGTTAAGAAAATGAGATAAAGTACCGCATAAACACTTTCATTCGCTAATTCCTATTATATTTTGATAAAAAATATTAATTCTCGAGAATTAACTACATCCTACCATTATGTACATATATATGGAAAATTCTGAAATCGGTATGTTTCCGCTAAAATCCATAGAAATATTCGCTTTTTCTTCATAATACTTAATATTTCGAATATTTAAATAAATATATTAATAGTACATAAATTCTTTTATTGTAAAGGTTAACTACTTTTCAAGATCTACTTTAATGAATATATGACGAATAAGTTTTTTCTTCAAATCTATGTTTATCGTTTCTAAAAAACGAGTCTTATTTTTTCGTATTATCTTTTTTCCAAATATGTTTTATGGACTTTGTTTTTTTATAAAGGTGCTCGGTGGTTAAATCATTGACTAACAACTCGCACAAAGTAACAGTAGCAACAGAAGTATATGAACAGAGTATTTGGTAACAATAACATTCAAATATAAGTAGTAATTGCTATTATTAACTAATTCTTAAGAGGATAAGGAGCAAAAAGATGTCGGTGACTTATGTCATGCTTGCTGTTGTTTGGATATTAGGTTCATTGTTTGTTCTAGTAGATGCATCCTATAAGAGAGGGCAAAATCTAGGCTGTTTATGGTCATTAGTAGCACTCACGTTAGGTCCGATTGCAGTCATTGGATATATTTTGGTTAGAAACACCGAATAACTTTGTAACAGTGTGCTAAATAAAAACAATATTAAGTACATTATATTTACCTTGAGCATTAGATAGTGGCTAGTCAAGTTAGCGAGTTCTTTCGTTCGTATTTCTATTAAACTACTAAAAAAGATACATCATAGAAGGATGGTTTAAAAGAAAGGTTTTATATAAACTTTATTGCTATTTATCATAAGTTCGATCACTAAAAATTATAAATAATGGCTAATATGCTACAAACATTAGATGTATACGAGCTTATATCTTAGTACGAAAAGCAACAATCTGTGCCAGAACAGCCTTTTATAAACTTTGATTCTTTTTTTACCTTCGTAGGAGTAACTGATGTGGATGTTATAATTTTTATACTGTTTAGCTTCTTATTATAAAATGGAACAATTAATGTCAAAAAAGCAAAAAGCAAAAAAAAAGGTGACGAAAAGCTGTTAACTTTTCGTCACCCTCCAAAGAGGAATAAGTAGTGTGTAATTACATATTAACACGCTAACATCGACAATTAGTTACAAAAAAGTAACAAATGTCACATTATTGCATTACCCCTTTTTGTTGACTTGAGAGCTAATGTTTGAATGCTTGCTGTAATAAAAATCACAAGGTGCATCAGCTTTAACAGTTTGTCCTCGGTATGACACAGCTGGAGTAACGAATGACTCATCGTAATCGTTAATTCCTTTTACTACACATGATGTAATTTCTTCGCTTGTTAAAGTGATTATTGCACAACCTTTTGCAGGAAGTGAAATAGATATTTGTTCACCATCTATGCTCAGGTTATGTTCTTTTTCAATTTGTGAATTACTTAAGACATATAATGATTTTTTACCGTCTAGCTCATATAAAAACGTATAGCATTCGTCTCCAACGACACGCGACTTGTCAATATGAATATTCATTAAATGTGCAAATGTAGGTGAGATTCCACATGATGAGAATGGATTTTCTGGATAATACACAACAATTCCATCTCCATGTTCAACTGTATTGTATCGTTTAGAATCAGTAATTACACTTGCTAATATATCACATTTATCCATTGCTTCATCGTATTGTGGAACTTCACCGAAGAAGAATAGTTTACCACCGTTATTTACATATTGTAATAACTTCTCCTGTACAGCCCTGTGCATAAAGAAGCCACCTACAATTGAGATTGCACCTTGCTGTTGTAATTCTTCCAAAGAAGCTGTTTCTATATTAACAATCCCAAATTCACGCTGTTCTTTTAACATCGTAAGCATAAATGATTCCATTGCTTTATAGCCTGAATGTGGTGCCTTCACGCCCAATTTTTCAAAATCACGATCCTCAATACCAAATGAAGCTAAGTAACTATAAGGTGCATATAACCCCCACGCGTTTTCATGTCCACGCTTGCCTTCGGTAATTAGCTGTTCATTTTCTTTTAAATACGAAACTAGCACTTTTAACGCTTCGTATTTCTCCCCTGTTTCACCCTTTTCTGAAATAGGTGAGCAGTCGGGGTATGGACGTGCATGAATTGAATCAAGCTCATCAGTCCACCCGTCAGTGGAAATACCAGTATATACATTAAAGCCTGTAGCACCTAGTCCCATAGCTAACACTGTTTGGTAAAATGGTACATGATGATAAATATATCGCCAATCATATAGTGGATCTGAAAAGCCCCAGTTTTCCTCTAGATTTATACCTCTATCACGTTTTACGAGAAGTAAGTATCGTAAAAATGCTGTTTCATCATGAGAAACGACACCAATCCAGTTTGTAAAACCATAGCTAACATCCCAATGTTCAGGTACTACACGTGTTAACCAAAAATCAAAGCCTTTTGCCTCATTTAACGGAGGGTTTATATTGTTGAAAACAGGTAATGTTGAATCAATTGCACTACCCCAATTTGTGTATAAATCACCTAAATAACGATTTTGTGTCTCAGCCCAGTGTAAATAAGGTAAAATTTCTTTAACGTTCTCTTTCGTATGAATATCAAAAGACCTAGGCACAGGGATATCTTGATATGAAGTATAACTTGAACCAAACATGTCATTATACTTGTCAATTGAGCCAAACTGTTTTTGTAGTCTTTCTGCATGATATTCCAATCCACTTGGAGAGTAATCATATGCTATAACACTATGTTGTCCGTCTGAATATAATCCTTCATTTAAAATTTGTAACGCGATTACAGGTCCTGCCGGGTACGTAAATGGCTTAATTACAGTTTCATCACATACTTTAAACCAATCCTGCACTGCATTTGTAAAAGCTGCATCAAAAGCAGCAGGTAGGTTTTTATGCCATTTTCGCTCATTTCCTTCATTATCTAGCATTGCTTCAAACTCTTTACCACCTTCAACAAAATCAGGTAGTCCACCAAAATCGGTTTCAGCATGAATGAAAGGCCCCGGTTTCACAACTGCAAACATTTCTTTTTCTTCAACTAGTTTAATAAATGAAAGTACGTCGCGATTCCCTTGAGTTTCCCCAGAAAAATCTATCACATCTTTTCCATCAATCTTTAAATGATGGTGTCTCCACGGAACGTAAAATGTAACGACTTCGATTCCTGCTTCTTTTAATTTATCCAGTCGATCTGACCAATTCTCTGGATAGTCTCGGTAGTACGGATAATCTGCTGAAATAAACACAAATGGTTTCCCATCGCGATATAAAACTCCATCTTTTACATTAATCATTTGGGTATCCCCCATTCTATATTGTTTGTTCTAGTTTGTTAAAGCTTTTATGAAAAGCTACAGTAAAGGTGAGTAACAAAGGCATAATTCCAAACAGTGGTATTATAGTCGGGAAATATCCATAGATAACTCGTATTGATAATATTACGATAAATATCATTAATGTTACTACCGGATTGGCAACCCCTAATAAAAACGCATTTTTTATTACTTTAAAGGCTGAATCTGTCGTGATTGATATTAATGGAAGTGAATAAAAAATCGTTATTAATAAGAACATGCTGACAATTACTAGCCCTATACCAAAGATCGTCACTACCATGTTGTCAAATTGCTGTATGATTTGAAAATCGAGATACAACATAAATGAAACAGCTGCAGTTAAAACGCCAAGGATATTTCCTCGAACAAAGTTTTGTTTATATATTGCCCAAAATGTTGAAAAAATAGGGATGTTATCCTGTTCAACAATACGTTTTTTCATAAGATAACAAACAGCTATTGATGCTGGAAAAACTCCAAAAGCAACTAAACCAACGACTGTAAAAAGAAACCATAGTAGATTCAGCACGATGAACTGAAATATCATATCAGTAATAAAATAAAGTCGTCGCCCAGCTGAAGATTTAAGCATCTGTTTTCTCCCCTTTTTCCCCATTCAACTTATAAGTTTGTTAGTTTTTTGTAGTCCCGTTTTAAATGATCAAATACAGGCTTTGTTGTTTTGCGATCCATTTCAAATAGGCCCATCGTTTGATAAAATTGATTATGGTTTATATACCAGTCATAGACAGTCCAATAATTAATACCAGTTAAAAAACCCTCTTTATTTTCATGACCATCTGGTGTAACGGTAGCTTTTTCGAGCAAAGCTCGCAATGTTTCAGTATAAATGTGTACTTGTTTATCCTTCTCACTGCCATCTTCCCTGGACCAATATCCGTATTCAGTATTTAAAATAGGTTTGTCCGGCCATGCCTTATGAGCCTGTTCTAAAAAGTTTTTCGTACCTTCGTACGGTGTACTGCCATGGAATACACCAAAATACATCGTCCACCCTGCTACGTCAAGCGGTTCTACGGATTCATCCCAGTATCCTGGTTGGTCTGCTGCAGCGCTCTGCGTAATGAGTCGATGGTCGTTATACTTCATACGTAAGTCATTCACTAATCGTTCATTATGCTTCTTTCTTAATACGACCTCAACAGATTCATTTTGCGTACTCCACAAAATAATAGATGGACGATTATAGTTAGACAACACCATTTCGCGCCACATTTGTTGTGCATGAAGCCTTGTTTCTTCAGCCTCATAATGCTCTTTCTCAAATTGCCATAATGGTATTTCACTCTTTGCTGTAAGACCTAATCGATCAAGGATAATGTAAGTGTAAATGTGATTAGGATAATGTGATGTTCTCACAAAATTTATTGATAGGTCTTTCATTTGTAATAAATCATTAACGATACGATCAAAAGAAGCAGTTCTTCCAAAATTAGGCCATTCTTCATGCCTTGCTAAACCAACAAGAAAGATAGGTTTGTTATTTAATGTAATCTTTGTACCATTAGTGGAAACCATACGAATTCCAAACTGGGTAAAAAACTGATCTACAATAGAATGCTCTTTAGTAAGCTCAACCTGGCAAACGTATAAATTTGGTTTTCGAATATCCCACAGCTTTGCATTGTCTATAGTTATTTCCGTCGTCCAAATCGCCACACCATTCGCTTCAACGTGCAATGTTTGCTCGCTCGTACCGACAAAATGCTGGCGTTCACCTTTTATATCCTCTGCATACGGCGATTGCAAATAGGATGGCGCTTGTTCATTACCTTGAAAAAACTGTAATGAAATTGATATATTTTCTGCTATTTCACTACGATTTTCAACAACTAGTTTCACCTTTACTTTTCCTGATGTATCAACTGGTACAATATCACACCTGCTGATTTGTACCGGAGAAGATGCTTCAATAAATAAGTCATGAATAATGCCTGTATAATTGAAGAAATCAGTTCCTTCTGTAGCTGGAATAATGTCATAGCGACTCCCCCAAGGTGGGTTATCAACTCGAATGACTATTGTATTAACTTCACCAGCTCGTACAAAATTTGTAATATTAAATGCAAATGGTGTATAGCCACCTTCGTGAACACCTACGTACTTACCATTAATCCAAATATCAGCAACATAACTGATAGCGTATGCTTTTAGTATTGCTTGTTTTTCTTCCCAATCCGAAGGGACAGAAAAAGTTCGACGATACCAAACACCATCCTCATACGTTTCCACACCGTGGATACTGGCTTCTCCTGTCATTGCATTTTCCGGCAAAGGTATGCTGTGGGTGTTCAAACGTTCATCATTAAACTGTACGTTTGTGATACCTTGAGCATCTTGTTCTGTAGTTTTGACCCACTCAGCCGTTCGTTCAGCCATCGTATGTTCATGATTAGCTTGAAACCTCTCTTTTTTCCATTCACCTGCTAAAGAAATTGATTGCCTCTTTTGTGGATCAAATGAGGGCAATACAGTTCCATTTTGGAATGGAACTTCATGACCATTGATCGTTTTAAATGACAACGTTGATTGTAAATACATCCTTATCCAACCTTTTCATATACCAAATTAATTAACCTTTTACTCCACCAATATTAATACCCTTCATGATGTGCTTCTGTAAGAATAAGAAAACAATAATGAGTGGTAATGCAACCATAACCGAACCTGCAATCATTACAGGATATAATTCGGCATTTTTATCTGCTGCACTTATTAGTGCACCTAAACCGAGAGATAATGTGTAATTTTCTGGTGTTGTTATAACTACTAATGGCCACATATAGTTATTGTAATTCCACATAAATGTGAAGATCCCCAAAATAACAAGAATCGGCTTAGCTAATGGCATCGCGATTTTCCAGAAAATAGTAAACCAACTAGCACCATCGATGATTGCTGCTTCTTCAAGCTCTTTAGATAAACTATAGAAATGTTGGCGCATCAAAAATACATTATATACACTCATCGTAAACGGCAAGATAAGCGCCCAAAGTGTATCATATAGACCCAATTGGTTTACAATGATCATGTTTGGCACAAGTAGTACTGTACTAGGAATCATTAGTGAAACTAGTAGAATTTTAAAAATGACTTCCCTACCTCTAAAGTTCAACCTTGCAAAAGCATAACCGGCTAAAGAATTTAAAATTAAGTTAACGAAAGTTGCAATAACCGCTACAAACAGTGTATTAAAAAATAGCGTACCTAAATTTAAATATTCAAAGGCGTACTTGTAGTTTTCAAAGCTGAAATAAATACTGCCGTCATCGTGTCTTGGCAAAAGAGAAAAAGTAGTTGAAAATATATCTTTACTTTCTTTAAAAGACGAGGAGGCTAGCCAAATAAATGGTCCTACAAGAATCACTGCGAATATTGACAAGAAAATATACAAAAATATTCTATCAAATTTAATCTTCATCACATTCACCTACTCATCCATCTTTTCTGGAACAAACTTAAAGTTGATCCAAGTAACGATTAATATGATAACTAATAAAATGTAAGACATTGCTGAAGCAGTTCCCATTTCAAAATAACGGAAAGCATGGTTGTATAAACTCAACATGTACGACATCGTTGACCCATCAGGACCACCCTTTGTCATTAAATACATTGGATCGAAAACTTGAAAGCTTGCAATTAGTCCTGTAACGAGTAAAAAGAAAATCGTCGGTTGAATCATAGGTAATGTAATATAGAAGAAGCGTTGTATTGGATTAGCTCCATCGATTTTGGCTGCTTCATAAACACTATCTGGAATTCCCTTCATCGCTGAAATAATAATCAAGATGTTATAACCTAATCCTGTCCATATACCCATCACCGCTAATGCAGGTAACGCAGTTGTTACACTACCCAACCAACTATGATTGATTCCTAATAATTGGTTAACCATTCCAATGAGGGGATCTAATAAAAACACCCACATAGCTGCGACAGCAACAAATGAAGTTACATTAGGAACGTAATATGCTGTTTTAAAGAAGCCTTCTCCTTTTACATTGGCATTTAACGCAGATGCCAAAATGAGTGCAAGAAGTATCCCAATTGGTAAACTAAAGAGAATATATTTTAACGTTACCAGTAATGAAGGCCAGAAATTTGGATATTTCACCGAATCAAAAAGTAAATTCGTATAGTTTTCAAAGCCAACAAACTTAGGTGTGCTTCTCATGTTCCATTCTGTGAAACTTAGCACAAATGATAATAAAATAGGAAGTAATAAAAATATACTAAAATAAATGATCATTGGTAAAATGAATAAATAACCAATCTTAGTTTGATCATTAAGGGAACCTTTTTTGATGCTTTTACCTTTTTTTCTAGACGTACTCATACTCTAGATTCACCTCTTTTTCCCCGTAATTAATTAATAATTGTCTTATGTTCACATGAATCTCATTTGCAATTTAGGAAAATGCCAAGATCTTTTCCTAAATTGTGAACAAATCATATAAACAATTTAATTATTTACATTACTAAATTTTGTTAAGTATAACTATAACGTTTTTGCATTGATTGTTTTCGCCATATCACCACAACAAACAAATATAACTTACCCTCGATGATCATAAAATATCAAGCCAATTTACAAAAATGAGTCTTTTGAAAAGAAGGGGATGTCTAAAAGTCAATTCACGACTTTTAGACGTCCCTAGTTGAAAGTGTAGAACATGGATATATCAGTGTTTCTTTATCAAATTGTCATATTCTACCAACAAACAATTTGTATTATTCACTAAATAAAATATCGTTTGCTCTATCTTGAGCTGCACCTAACGTTTCTTTTGCATCTTTACCACTTAATGTTATTTCTTCTAAAGCAGTACCAATAACCTCATCATTTACTTTTAACCAATCTGTTAAGCGTGGACGTGCAACAGCTGTTTCCATTTGTTGTAAAAATACTGATAGATTTTCATCTTCTGCATATTTAGGGTCTTCAGCTGCTTCTAATTGAACAGGGAAATTACCTGTAATATCAGCAACAGCAATTGAATGTTCTTTAGATGTTAAAAATTTCACTAATCCCCATGCTGCTTCAGGGCTATCACTATTTTCATATACTACGATGTTATCTCCACCGATATTTGAATAAGATTGAACTCCTTCTTTAGAAGGAATTAATGCAACACCAAAGTTTAAGTCTGGGAAGTTGTTTTTGAATGTGTCAATTTCCCATGGGCCACTTATTTTCGTTGCTAGTTTACCATTTCCGAAAGCATCTTGGCTGTCACGAACTGCTAAATCCGAGTATTTGTATAAGCTGTTCAACAGTTCAGCTGCTTCAACTCCTGCCTCTTCACCAAACGTTGCTTCTGTTTCATCTGCATTTACCATACTTCCGCCTCCACTATGAACAAAAGCAGGGAATAACCAAGCTGCCCAGCCACCAGTACCGACTCCTTCATAAGCACCGATTTGATCCTTCGCATACACCTCTTCGGCCATTGCTACCCAATCATCCCAAGTTGCTGGTGGTGTAGGTACTAAATCTTTATTATAGAAAAGAGCTACAGTCGTTTGGTTAAGTGGTAATCCAAATAAATTTCCATCTACTACATTCGTGTCGAATGCGCCTGTGAAATATTGTGTACGATTAATACCATTTTCACCATCTGCATATTCATCTAGTTGAAGTAACGTACCATCTTCAGCAAACTTTGGCACTAACGGTTGGTCTAAGTATGAAACGTCAGGGTTTTTCCCAACAGCAATTGAACTATTTAACTTCGTATTAAAATCATCCTTTGGAATATATGAAGTTTTTACCGTTACGTCATTTGCTTCTTCATACTCGTCAATTAGTGCATTTAAAGAGTCTTTATGCTCTTTTGAACCTGGCTCATAAGCCCAAAATTCAATTTCATTGCCTCCTTTGGCACCTCCAGCTTTATCTCCTTCATCAGCAGTACCACAACCAGCTAAACCAATTGTTAAAGCAACAGCTGACGCAAATGGCATGAATTTTTTCATGTTAATCATTGTTAAGTTCCTCCTTATAGTTCAATATTTTCTATTAGTTTGTAGAGATTTCACTAATGGTATTCACAAATGTGACAAACATCTTTAATAGGACGTCCTACCAAAATATATGTTATCCACCTCCTTAAGGTGTTAACGTTAACATTTAGTGAAAAACTTTATAGACTCATAACATGAATCCAAAAGTTTTTTTCAGTAACTATTAAGTATCTACTAATGATGAATCTTTAATCTAACTGACTCTCGTTAATACTGCTAACAGAATTTCGTTTAACTAATGACGGCTTCATCATCTTTTGTACGACTTCACCTTCTGGGTTCTCAATTCTTTCTAAGACCAGTCTAGCCAGTTGTTTTCCAGCATCATAAACAGGCTGCTCAATCGTAGTTAGTGATGGATAAGATAATAAATCTATACCTAACCCATCAAACCCTGAAATCGATATTTCTTCAGGAACTTTCCTTCTTAATGTCCTAGCTGCCCTCATCGCACCTAATGCGAGTACATCGCTTGAACAAAAGAGTGCGGTTACATTTTCTTTTGTAAGTAAATCGAGTGTTTTTTCATATCCGCAATTTTCTTCATTAGCTGTAAATCTCATGAATTTATTCTCGACTTTAATTTCATGATCATGGAGTGCTTCGCAAAAACCGTGCAATCGATCAGTTGCAAAACGTTTGTTTTCATTAATACCAATGAAACCAATTCGCTGATGACCTTGCTTAATAATATGGTCAGTCATTAAATAAGACCCTTTTTTATTGTCAACATCTAACCAATCAATATCAAGGTCGGTGTGTCCGAATAAAACAATAGGTATATCCATCAAACTAGCGAGCCAATCGTCATCTGTCTTATCTAGACCCATTGCAATAATACCATCACATTTCAAAGGGATGTCACGATCTCTTCTCAAAAGGAATGAATAGTAAGATTTACTTAACTCCTCACTAATACCGGCAATCACATTCATTACGAATGGGTTAGCAGCCTCAAGCCTAATTGGAATGTATACGTGAATCACCTTTGTTCGATTAGATACAAGAGCCTTCGCAGCATGATTCGGTTTAAAGTCAAGTTCTTTCATATATTTCATTATTTTTTCTCTCGTCTCTAGCTTCACCTTCTCAGGTGTATTAATCACCCTTGAAACGGTTATTATCGAGACACCAGCGGCTTTCGCCACATCCTTCATTGTGGCCATGTTTTCCCCCTAAGTGACTGTTAACGTTTACATTGATATTATACTCCCGACGATAATTGACGTCAATAAGTTTCACTCGTTTTTTTCATACAATTATATGAATTGAATTTTCTGTTTCACCTGATCGACATATATCATTTCCATTTTAGCGTAACAACACTTGCAGGTGGAACTTTATATTCTCCTATGTTTTCTCTCCAACGAATTGATATATTTTGATCATTATCTGAATTCTTATTTGCAATTGTAACTACTATTGATTGATCAGGATTCATAAAGGCAACTACATCTAATTGTGTATTATCATTTTTTGCGTCTATTCGAATAGGGTTTCCCTCAATTGTCGGATGAACAAATTTGCTTACTTGCCCAAGGGCATAATATTCGACTTCTTTCCTTACTATACTCTCATCATTATCAACCGTATACACACCACGACAATTACCACAGCCTCCTAAATGAGGTCCAGATTGTTCATCTAATGCTAGGTTCCATAATAATACCATACTAGAATTATGCAACGGAGTACCTAAAATGATATTTTCCATATTCCACAGAAGATTGTCTTTAAAATTCGTAGCCCAACCTCCACCTGTTATTTCTGTCATATATAGTTCAGCATTCGGAAATTGTTCGCTTATTTTATCAAAGGCTTTACCGAAATCTTTAATTCCATCAGCTTCATAACCATGAAATGCGATACCTGAAATATAATTTGATGCATATTCATCTTCGAGGAGAACCGTACCATAATTAGCGATGTCTTCTTCAGCTCTAGTATTGTTATCTGTAAAATTGTGATCCCAGCCCATAATTTTTGTTTCAATCCCATTTGCTTCAAAGGCTGGACCTAAATAATTCCCAACAAAATCAGCCTGTTCAAAATGCTCCATATACATAGTTGGGTAATCTCCATGCATAAAATGAGGTTCATTTTGAACAGAGACATAATCGATCGTAAGCCCCTCAGTTTCATATGCCTTAATATATTTGACAAAATAATTTGCATAAACATTATTAAATTCTGTCAAATAAGCTCCACCTAATAACGAATGCGTTGTTTTCATCCAAGCAGGGGCACTCCAAGGAACAGATACTATTTTTACATTCGGATTGATTTCTTTAATTTGTTTGAGAACAGGAATGATAAATTCTTTATCTGGTTCAATTGAAAAATTTGATAATTCATTGTCAGTATCATATGGATCCTCTAAATCATTATAAGTATAATGCTTTCTTTCTCCAAATACAGGTCCTACAAAATCACTTGAGCCCATAGGCACTCTAACAACTGAAAGCCCTATTCCATTTTCTATTGAAAATAAACTTTCTAATATTTCATTACGCTCGGGGGAATTCACTATATTGTACGCAGAGCTATGTGATACAGCAGCCCCGTATCCATAAAATTCTTGATATTGTTTTTTATCATCAACAAGGATTTCTGTGTAATCATTATCCCCCTTCGATAAACCTTTACCCCACGCAAGGTCTTCTTGACGTTCTAATAGGGTGCTTTCATCACCTTTCGTTAGCCAAACTTCAGCAGGTTCCGCTTTTTTATTACTAAACATATTATTACCAGATACAATCACTACACCTATACCGACAACAATACAAGTAAGTAGGATCGTTATAACCAAACCTCTCTTCTTCTTTATCATCAATAATCCTCCCTCAACTCATCTTATGATAACGTTATCATAATTAAATAAATGTGTATGCAAAACACGATTTTATTACATTTGAATTTTATAAAATGGATGTCACAACGTCAATACATATTTTTTCTAATAATCTTTTTTTGACTATGGAATTCAATAGTTCTAAGTTTTACTTTCATTTTTAGAAATATACGTATTGAGTAAAAAAAGCCGGTACTTACCAAAACTAATGGTAGACCGACTCTAATAATTAGGCTTGTAGCTTTGCTTTATCTTCGTCCACTAACGCTCTACGTAAGATTTTTCCAACTGCTGTTTTTGGAAGTTCATCACGGAAGTCATAAATTCTAGGTACTTTATAAGCTGCCAAGTGCTTTCTACAATAGGCATCCAGCTCTTCTTCTGTACAATGTTGACCCTCTTTAATTACCACATATGCTTTTACTGTTTCACCTCGGTACGGATCTGGTATACCAGCAACAATCGCTTCTTGGATCTTTTCATTTTCATATAGAACCTCTTCTATTTCTCTAGGATAAATATTATAACCACCTGCTATGATCATGTCCTTTTTACGATCGACAATGAAGAAAAATCCATCTTCGTCCATATAGCCTAAGTCTCCAGTGTATAACCAGCCATCTTTAAGCGTTGCTTCAGTTTCTTCTGGCCGATTCCAATACCCTTTCATGACCTGAGGTCCCTTAACTAAAATTTCACCAATTTCATTTACTTCAGCAGACTTGCCAGTTTCCATGGAAAGTATCATTGCATCGGTATCTGGCCAAGGCACACCAATACTCCCCACTTTCCTCTTATCCCATACCATGTTAGCAATAACAGCAGGTGATGTTTCAGTAAGTCCATACCCCTCTACTAGACGTCCTCCACTAATTTTTTCAAATTGTTCCTGAACTTCAACTGGTAATGGTGCAGAACCACTTATACACGCTTCAATGGATGATAGGTCATACTCATTGATTTTAGGATGGTTTAATAAAGCTATATAAATTGTTGGAGCACCTGGAAAGATTGTAGGTTTGTGTTTATCAATAGCTTTAAGTGTATCTTGAGCATCAAACTTTGGTAATAATATCATTTTAGCTGCATACATTATCGAATAATTCATAACGGTTGTCATTCCATAAACGTGAAAGAAGGGTAGTAAACCTAAAACGCTTTCATTTCCTTTTTTGGATTTATATATCCAGTAATTACACATTGTTGTTTCAGATACTAAGTTCATATGTGTTAGCATTACTCCTTTGGATAAACCGGTCGTTCCTCCAGTATATTGTAGTAATGCCAAATCTTCGTAAGGGCTGAATTTAATATTGATTTCTTTTGGATCATAATTTTTTAACACGTTCTTAAATAAATTTGTTTTACTATTTTCTTCAATTTTAACTACAATTCCTGATTGCTTTTTTTGTATATAAGGAAAAATCATGTTTTTTGGAAATGGAAGATAATCTTTGATGGAAGTTACAATGACGTGGTCTATATTTGATTTCCCTTTTACGTTCATTACTTTTGGATATAATAAATCAAGACACAAAATGAACGTAGCACCTGAATCAATAAGCTGATGTTCTAGTTCTCTTTCCATATATAAAGGATTTGTTTGAACTACTACTCCCCCTGCAAGTAGTACTCCATAATATCCAATAACCGCTTGGGGACAGTTCGGAAGCATAATTGAAACTCGATCCCCTTTTTTTAACCCCTTGTCGACTAAAAAATTTGCAAATGATAATGACTGATCATAGACTTGACGAAATGTCATTTCTTTCCCAAGAAAATGAAGCGCTTTCTTTTCTGGGTACTCTAATGCCGATTCCTTCAAATACTGGTGTAATGTTTTTTCCTCATAAGCAATAGAAGTCGGAATTTCCTTCGGATAATGCTGAAACCAGACTTTTTCTTTTCCCATCTTTTTTCCCCTTTCGACATTACAAGACATACACACATTACTAGTATAAAACAAAATTGTTAGTTTTTTAATATATTTTTGAATTTTTTTAATATAATAGAACTAACCCCCAGCACTTTATCACATTAACGTACTGGGGGTCAGGCTCTTAATTAACTTTTTTCTGTTTTTCTTTTTCTTCGTCAACTAAAGCACGACGGAGTATTTTTCCTACTGCTGTTTTCGGTAATTCATCACGGAATTCATAGATTCTCGGTACTTTATAAGCAGCTAAATGCTTTCGACAAAATGCATCTAGTTCTTCTTCGGTACACTCTTCACCCTCTTTAAGTACAATGTATGCTTTCACCGTTTCACCACGATAAGCGTCTGGAACTCCTGCGGCAACTGCCTCTAATATTTTGCTATTTTCATATAGCACCTCTTCTATTTCACGAGGATAAATATTGTAGCCACCAGCAATAATCATATCTTTTTTGCGGTCGACTATGTAGAAAAATCCTTCTTCATCGACATATCCTAAATCTCCAGTTAAAAACCAACCATCTTTGAAAGAAGCCTCATTTTCTTCTGGACGGTTCCAATAACCTTGAGTAACTTGCGGTCCTTTAATAGCGATCTCACCAATTTCATTAACTTTTGCAGGTTCTCCTGTCTCCATAGAAAAAATGATGCCATCTGTATCAGGAAATGGGATACCAATGCTTCCTAATTTGCGTTTCTCCCACACGGTATTTGCTAGAGCAACCGCTGATGTTTCAGTCAGTCCATAACCTTCAACTAGCCTTCCACCACTTACTTTTTCAAATTGTTCTTGTACTTCTAATGGCAGAGGTGCTGAACCCGATATACATGCTTGGATCGAAGTCAAATCATAATCCTTAATTTTTGGATGATTCAATAATGCAATAAAGATTGTCGGTGCCCCTGGAAATACAGTTGGCTTATGTTTATCAATTGCTTTTAATGCATCACCAGCATCGAATTTAGGTAGCAAAATCATTTTTGCTCCATATAATGCTGAAAAATTTAAGACTGTGGATAAGCCATAAACATGAAAAAATGGTAAAATACCTAAAACTATATTTTCTTTATCATTATTTTTATATAACCAATGATGGCACATAGTTGTAACTGACGTTAAATTATTATGTGTGAGCATAACTCCTTTGGATAAACCAGTTGTACCACCAGTATATTGTAGTAAAGCTATTTCATCTGGAGATACTTCGATGCTCAACTCATGGGCTTCATAGTTCTTGAGAATACTCTTTATTTTATGGGTATTACTATCTTCTTCTATAGTAACTACAATTCCATGTTGTTTTTTCTGAATGTAAGGATAGATGAGGTTTTTCGGAAATGGCAGATAATCTTTGATGGAAGTTACAATGATGTGTTCAATTTTTGTCTTACCTTTTACATTCATTACTTTGGGATATAGTAAATCAAGGCATAAAATAAAAGTTGCACTAGAATCTAATAGCTGATGCTCTAGCTCTCTTTCCATATATAAAGGATTTGTTTGGACAACTACTCCACCTGCCAAAAACACTCCAAAATAACCAATAACAGATTGAGGACAATTAGGAAGCATTATGGAAGCTGTGTCACCCTTCTTAAATCCCTTTTCTTTTAAGAAGTTAGCAAACTTAAGCGCTTGTTCATACAGTTCAGCAAATGTCATTTCTTTCCCTAAAAAATGAAGCGCTTTCTTTTCTGGCATTTTGCTAGCAGTTTCCTTTAAAAATTCCTGCATCGTTTTTTCTTCATATTTAAGTGATTTTGGTACTTCCTTAGGGTAATGCTCAGTCCAAATCT
Source organism: Bacillus sp. SM2101 (assembly GCF_018588585.1). Lineage (NCBI taxonomy): Bacteria > Bacillati > Bacillota > Bacilli > Caryophanales > Bacillaceae > Bacillus > Bacillus sp. SM2101. Next base: position 80,677 of record NZ_JAEUFG010000009.1, on the reverse strand, counting down.
TTTCAACTTGTTCTATATTCTCCACATTTCATCCCCCTTTTTACCTATTTTCAATTAGGCCCTTATTTTAAGTATAAATGAAATTTGAAAGTTGTCTATTATATTTTGAATTTTTTAATTATTTAGTAATTAACATCCCTCATCTCACTGGTGCGAAAACATCTTAGTGGGATGAGGGACTACCCTTTAGAACCCGAGAGCTTTTATAATTTTTTGTCCAGGCATTCTATTCTTTCCTTTATACGGGAAGCTATGGATGTGTATAGCAGGGTTAAAGTTCAATTCAATGATTGCATAGTTTTCTTCAATTTTATTTTTTGTTATATCAGGAATCACCATGTCAACACCACAAATAGTTGCGCCAGCTGCTTTTGCTGCCTTTATTGCAACCGTTTTATACTCGACTGGAATCTCATCAGTGTAATCAATACTGTCACCGCCCGTGCTAATATTAGAATTTTCTCTTAAAAATATTCGTTCTCCATGCTTAGGTATATACATAAAGTCTTTTCCCTGTTCTCGTAAAAACATCTTTTCAGGCTCTCCTAAATCTATTCTTTCCAAAGGAGTCTTATATCCCTTTCCTCTCAGAGGGTCTTTGTTTTTTTCTACGACTAATTCTGTTATGTTACTATATCCATCTCCAATGACATTAGCAGGAACTCTATTAAGTATCCCAACAACATCATCACCGATAACAAGAAATCTGTATTCTTTTCCATCAACAAATTCTTCAATAAGGATAGAAGTGTCATGTGTAAAAGCCATTTCTACTGCTTTTTCAAATAAGTGTCGCGAGAACACGTTTTTTAAAATTGTAATTCCTAATCCAAAGTTTGTTGACTTTGGTTTAATAACTATGTCTTGATTGCAAAATAAACGATACGCGTTTTTTGCCTCATTTATATTATTATAGTATTCACCATTAGGAACCTTTATCCCCGCATGGTTTAGTACTTTCTTAGTTACTAGTTTGTTCTCCATAATTAAGACTGTGCTATATGAATCCAAAGACGTTTTGGTTGCTTGCTTCACATACTCTTGTTTAAATCCATCGTCCAATAATACAAAATTTTCCTGTCTATCTAAAATCTCGAAATTCACGCCCGTTTTAAGTGCATTCATTAGTAGTATTTGTGTGGACAATTCAAGATCTTCATGGTGCAATAAGTTAAATTTCTTTATTTTACTTTCCTTCAAATGAACTTCTGCTAAATTTAAATGATAATCAATATACGAGTGCTCCTTTACCCCCTTCGATATCACAGAAGAAATAGTTATTTCTGGATTATCAATCTTCTCTTTGGCGCTTCTAATGATTTCTTTGTACTTATTTTCTTTCATTCCAAGTTGGAGAGCTAGATCTAACATCTTATCCAATATGTTATGTCCCCAATCATGCATACTTATTTTTTCGTGTTCATTTTTTAGCAACATTAACTGTGGCTTTCTACCTAAACTTGCAACGAGATTATGATTCTTTAACGCTATATTTTGATCAATGCCCTTCGTTTCCTTTTCATTGATAAAGAGTGTGAACAGGATAAAAAGATGGAAAAATTCTAATGTATTAAGATCTATTCCCACTTTGTGCAATGGATTAAGATCTAAAATCCTAAATTCTACATAAGCAATGCCGTCTTTACTTAATGAGCTTAAATAATTTTTTTTATCATGAGGTTTTAATTTAACTGGGCTGTAATATTCCTCAACCCTACTTATCTCTCCGGTTTTAATTAACTTATTCAGGTCACGTAAGTACTCTTCAACATTACGGTGAGAAACATGAAAGTTTGTTTTATTTCTATAACCACAAAGCCCATTTCTGAAAGAGCTTCCATATTCTAAATTATTATGTGAACGATCATCACATGTCGAGTCAAAACATTTTTCGGACACACTGGCCCCAAATAAATAGATAAGAAGCCATCTATATTTCAAAAAATTTCTACTGACTTTTAGATAAACCTCATTTTTAAACTCTTTAAATGAGAGCCCAGTGCTTAATTGTTGATGTATCATTTGTAGAAAATGTTCTGTAAAAGAAAAGTTAAAATGGATACCAGAAATGAGCTGTTTTTTCTTACCATATTTTTCAGCCAACTTCATTCTATACTCTTCAGCTTGGTGGCCTTTTGCAGATGAATCATATCGAGCTATAGGAATCGTTTCTTCATTTGGTAATAGAGGCGGAGCGCTTTGAGGCCATAAATATTCATCCTCAAGCTCAAGTGAGACGATATGGTGAATATTTTCAAGAAAGTTATAGCTTTCTTGTATTGTGCTACATATAGGTGTAATCATTTCTATTTGACTTTCAGAGAAATCAGTTGTGATAAAAGGGTTTTGAAGCTTATTTCCAAATCCTATTGGATGAGGTGATAAAGCTAATTTACCTGTACGATCGACTCTGACATTTTCCTTTTCTAATCCAAAATTCCCTTCAAATACACCTTTTTCAAGACCCAATGTTTTTATTTTATTTAACAAGTTTATCGTTTCTAACATCCTCATACTCCTTCTGATGTTTATTACATCTATATATGTTGTTCTTTTAGTAAGGCTGTTTTCACATTGATTGTCGTTTTTCGTAATAAAAAGGTAAATACGAATAAGCCAAGCGTTCGTGGTACCTTTTCTCATTTAAAATGAGGACCATTGCATAAATTAATTTTTATGACAGCCCTAAATGTATCTCAATAGCAACAATGTTTACGAAAAGAGACTTTTATAAACTTTTTTATGGTGACAACATTGTAACCAAGCAAAATGCCACGTGCAGCTCGTTCATAGTAAAAAACAATCAATGCACATCAGCTTTAATACAAAATCCTCTATATTAATCAAAAATATTTGATGATCATCCCGAAACTTTAAGTTCCCTCAAGTTTAGTACACTTAGGTTATCAAAGTGTATAAACTGACAGGTACTGACGAGGATTCAAGCCTTAAAATCCTAACCATTTCATATGTATAAAAACACTGCAATCTTTAATATAAATTAATCAAATATTTTTGATATATGTACTCATCTTATTATGATAACCTCAAATAGTCAACTATAATTCAACTTAAATTACTAGGTTACTTTAACACACTACCGTACTGATGTTCTGATACTAAATACATATTTCAAATTGCTGGGCATACAATCTAGTGTTATCTATCTATTGGCTGTTTTCGCATGAAGCGTTTTTCTCCCACCTAGCAAGTATTTCATTCAACCTGTCTACCTATAATATTCGCTGTAGCCTGACCTAGCATTTAACATTTTCTAAAAATAACATTTATCGAAAAGAGCCTAACTATCTTTGAAGGGGGATAATTTCTTATGAGTAGATTACCTGAACCATATAAAATAAAAATGATAGAGCCAATTCGGTTGATTTCTAGAGAAGAAAGAAAACATAAGTTAATAGAAGCTGGTTACAATCCTTTTTTATTAAAAAGTGAAGATGTATATATTGATCTGTTGACAGATAGTGGAACAGGTGCTATGAGTGACAGACAATGGTCTGGACTCATGCTTGGGGATGAATCATATGCCGGGAGTCGTAACTTCTATTACTTAAAGGAGACAGTCCAGCAATTGACAAATTATCAATATGTCATCCCCACTCATCAAGGTCGTGGTTCAGAGCAAGTTCTATTCTCACAATTAATTAAGAAAGGGCAAGCTGTGTTAGGAAATATGCATTTTGATACAACAAAAGCACATATAGAGTTGAATGGTGGAAAAGCAGTGAACCTCGTTATTTCTGAAGCATACGATACATCAAATCAGCATCCTTTTAAAGGGAATTTTGATACAAATAAATTAGAATCCTATATTCAACAGCACGGTGAGGAAAGTATTGCTTTTATTAATGTGACGATTACGTGTAATAGTGCTGGGGGACAACCTGTTTCTATAGAAAACATAAAGGCTGTTTCCAAAATCGCCAATAAATATCACATACCTCTCATTTTCGATGCAGCTCGCTTTGCAGAGAATGCATATTTTATCAAAATGAGAGAAGATGGCTATAAAGACAAAGATATACGTGCCATTGTAAGAGAAATGTTTGCATATGGAGATGGCTTAACGATGAGTGGCAAAAAGGATGGGCTTGTCAACATTGGTGGACTCATTGTAATAAAGGAAGATGAGAAATTATTTCAACAGTGTACATCAACAATCGTGCTATTAGAAGGTTTTCCGACGTATGGAGGGTTAACTGGAAGAGATATGCAAGCTCTTGCTGTTGGATTAAATGAAGTTGTTGAAATTGATTATTTACACCACCGCATAAGCCAAGTACAGTTATTAGGAAAACTATTAGTAAGTTATGATATCCCCATTCAAGAGCCTATCGGAGGCCATGCTGTTTTTGTTGATGCAAAAAAGCTGTTACCACACATTCAACCTAGCCAGTTCCCAGCTCATGCGTTGGCTTGTGAATTATACATTGAAAGTGGTATTCGAGGTGTTGAAATCGGCTCTCTTTTATTTGGAAGAGATAGCGAATCTAGAAAGGACGGGTTGTCAAAGTTAGAATTACTTAGATTAACAATACCGAGAAGAGTATATACTGATAATCATATTCAATACGTAGGAGAATCGTTAGGAAAACTGTCTCATAAACGTTCCCAAATAACTGGTGTTCATTTTACTTATGAACCAACTATACTTCGTCACTTTACTGCTCGCTTTAAACCTATCTAGCCTCAACATAACACGATAATCGCCTTTTTCTATGAATGATCCATTCATTAGAAAAAGGTTTTTTTATTGGATGTTTTCACCTTAATTTTAGCTATCCGTAACAATATCTAAATACAAATATAACTAACATTCTCGGCATCTTCTCTTTTATAAAGAATATAAAAATCATATTATAGACTTCATCTCCTTCGAATGTAAGTAAAAAAAGCAGCAAAGTATACGAAAATTTTCATGTAATCCCTCCTTTGAATAAAGGCAGAACAGCCTCTCTTCCAACACACAACTAATGAACGTTGATCTATTTAGAACAGCTAACATTTTAGTTCATCTAAGCATGAAAACTTATGCCTGATGTTAACCATCCTATACAGTAAATGTATAAATACAATTCACTGTTCTCATATTAATTGGACTCAATTACCGTTTTTTAAGGAAGAATGAAAGGTCCCAGTTATATTCATAATGTAAGAGCCTTCCCCTTAGTAAGAGTTTATACATTAAAAGGTTAGTGATTATAAATAGTTTAAATTATTAGAAAAGTAGGAATATTTAAAATAGTTATAAAAACCTAAGGATTTATGAGCAATCTTTGCTATTTATTCATAAAATGAGGAAATTGTAGTGTTGACTCTCAACCGATAGAATGATAAATTTTAAGAAAATTACAAAATAAAGTAAATTCAAGGATACCTACATGTGAAAGCGGTCTATTTCTTTATTTATGCTGCATGAATGATCGTGTTCCTTGAATGAATTGCGAATAAATATTTCCCAGTGAAGTAAGCGTCTCTGTAGCCAAACACCAGAATGTAATGCCATTAAGTCGTAATACAAATAAAAAGATGCATAATTATGATGAACTATTAGAGTTCAAGAATTGAGTACAAATTTTAAAGAATTATGATATACGGTGACAATTGTATAAAACGATGTTTTTTTGTGGAATTTTTGTGTTAATAACAACAAAAATGCTAAAAGAGCCTTTGATAAAGCCTCAAATTTATATGTTCTATTTTCTTTCGCTGTTTTCTCATGAAGTTTGTATTTCGAATACCTAAACAAAAATTATAGCCCTTATCCAACGTATTTTAATAAATAGTAACAAAGTATACGAAAAGAGCCTCATTATTTTACTCTTAACGAATGGAGATGTTATGTATGCTTTTTAATGACAAACCTTGTGGAAATTATACGATTGATCGAATCGAAGGTGCGATAGCTGTCCTATTATATAGGGAAGATACTTCTAAAGAAATAAATTTACCATGTACAATGTTACCAGTTGATGCAGTGGAAGGAAGTTTGTTGGAATTATCTCTTGATAACCAAGATCATGTACAAATTAAATTATTTCTCGAAGAGACAGAAAGTGTACGAAAGAGTGTAGAAGCACTACTACAGAAGTTAAGAGGTTGAATTAAAACAAGCTAGCATCGTTAATATTTCATGCTAGCTTCAAGAAATATATGGAAACATCCAATACATTTTTCTTCCATCTTTTAACCTATCTCCAAATTACCTTCAAATTTTTTATATGTTACAAATAAACATTGATACGTAGCTCTTACTCCATGCTCATCTCGATAATTATTATCATATTGTTTAATTACTTCTTTAAAAAACGATGGTCTCTGACAGGATTTTCCCGCATTGCTATTATTGGCTCCTATTTTCTTTATTGCAGTAAAAAATTCATGCACTGTCTGAAAATATTCTATTTCAAGGTCTTCTTCGACCCGAAAATTTTCAATAGGTATTTCATGACTATTATTAAACGCTCCCTTACTGAGGTTTGATAGCTCTAACATCGTGAAAAATGATTGCCCTGGTGCAGTTTCCATTTGAAGATTTAATACCTGTTTTGCGCTATCGTAGCTTGAATGAAGTTCACTGAAAGTAAGATTTCCAAAGGTGGAAAATGAGATTACTCCTCCTTTATTTAATGCTTTTCTCAGCTTTGTTAACATAAGAGGCAAATTATTTAACCATTGGAAGGTCGCATTCGAAATAATTATATCGTAACCTTCAAGCATTTCTATGTCTTCGATATCTGCGCATAGAAATGTGACGGCCTTGCCATTCAATCGCTTTTTCGCTATGTCAATCATACCTGGAGCTAGGTCTACAGCTGTAATTTTTGCATGAGGAAAATTGGTATATATTAAATTTGTTAAATAGCCAGTTCCGCAACCAATTTCTAAAATATTTAACCTATCCCCATATGTAAATGATGAAAGCTTATTCATTAATTTTTGCGCCATCTTTTTCTGTACGATTGCGTAATTATCATAGGTTTCTGCTCGTTGACTAAAGCGCTTTTTTAATAGCTTCTTATCAATCATCGTCTTTCCCTTTCTTCTATAAATTCCTTAATTAAATTTGCACAAGTTTCTTCCTCGGTAAAAAATGGTATATGGCCAGAATGATGAAGAATGTGTAGAATTGAGTTTGTTATCTTCGTGTGAATATACTTGGAAGCTTCAACTGGGCATATATTATCTTCCACCCCATGAATTAATAAACTCGGGACATCAATGCTTGCTAATTGTTCCCGAACATCTTGTTCAATGAGGTAATCTAACCCTTTTATGAGAGTATTTAAGTCGTTATCAAGAGCACCCGCTATACACAATCGTAAAAATTTATCATAATCTCCCATTTCATGCTCATGTACAGAAAACATTGAGTGATAAAATGCCTGTAATGTTCTGCCTTTATCTCTTCTCAGTTGCTTCTTCATACGTTCTACAATTCGTGGATTCCACCCCGAGAGATAATTGTCCATAATCGTAAAACGACTCGTTCCTCCTACTAAAATTAAACCATCAATATTTTTATGTTTAGTAGCAATATTTATTGCAGCTATTGAGCCCATTGACCATCCTAGGAGATAAACCTCTTTAGTTTTATCATTTAAGAAAGAGCCCACTCTTTCTTCCAGGTTTGCTCCAGAGATGATGTCTTGCCAGTCTATAAAATTAAAATGGAACAATGGTTCTAAAAGATGGGTCAATGGTATAAATACTTCCTTTTCCATCCCCCAACCTGGTAACAAAACAAGATGTTTTTTTGACATATTAAATCACCCCTAGACTTTTCCCAACATAAATTATCCTATCCAAAGCCCAATTAATATCTTCGCGTGCTTGAGCTGAAGTAATAGTAAAACGGACTCTCGACTCCTTCTCAGGAACTGTAGGGGGTCGAACCGGGATTGCAGCAATACCTTCTTGTTGAAGTAATCTAGCAAAATGTATTGACCGGTCATTTTCCCCAACAAGTATCGGCACAATCTGTGTTTCACTACTACATATATTAAATCCATTTCGTAATAATTCACTACGAAAATGATAAGCTAGGTCGTGTAACGACTGTCGCTTCTGACCTGCTTGTTGAGCAATTTCAATTGACTTAATTATCGAGCCTAGAACAGCAGGTGGTAATGCAGTTGTATAAATCAAACTGCGCATTCGGTTGATTAAATAGTCTATTAACCACTTATCACCAACAACATATGCACCATAAGAACCGAGTGCCTTGCTAAAAGTCCCCATTTGGATGTCCACCTTACTTTGTAGGTGCTCCATTTCCGCATAACCTGTGCCATTTTCCCCATAAACACCCGTTGCATGAGCTTCATCAACCATTAACAATGCATTATAGCGTTCTTTTAATTCGACAAGTCCTTTGAGGTCAGCAATATCCCCATCCATACTAAACACCGTATCTGTAACTATTAATTTCCTTTTCTCTATTGGTTCCCTTTGTAATAAAGCCTCTAAGTGATTTAAGTCTTTATGTCGATAACGTCTATGCTTTGCTCGGCTTAAAACAATTCCATCTACTATACTTGCATGGTTTAATTTATCACTAAACACTACATCATCTCGCCCGGTCAAGGCTGAAATAACCCCGATATTTGCTACATATCCACTATTAACAATTATTCCAGCTTCTGTGTGTTTCCATTTTATGAGTTCTTTTTCAGCCTTATCGTAAAGGGGATGACTTCCAACTATTAATCGTGACGATGTAGAGCCTACACCATAATGTTGAATAGCTTCAATCATTGCATGTTTCAAACGTTCGTCTCCAGCTAGTCCTAGATAGTTATTTGAGGCAAGGTTTAACATTCTTTGCCCTTCTATCGTTAACCATGCTTGATCAGCATTTTCTGTCATTACGAGGTACCTTCTCGCTGATTCGTTATCTAATGCTAATAATTCATCTTTAATGTCTTTTTCCCATCTACTTACGTGTTCGATCGTTATTCTACCTCCCACACCATATACGTAAAGAGGCTTACTCTGAATACCTGAGCTCGCCTCTTCTTTTCTAATATTCTATATTGCTACTAAAAGGAACCTTCCTCAATTTCAAAACCTAGATCTTCGATCATTTGATGATCAATTGTTGCTGACTGCCCTTCTGTCGTTAGATAATCACCTACAAAGATTGAATTCGCTGCATACAATCCCATTACTTGAAGAGAACGTAAATTAATTTCTCTTCCACCTGACATTCTTATTTCTTTAGATGGATTTATCAAACGGAACAAGGCAAGAACTTTTAAACAAAAGCGTGGATTTAGTTCATCCATTTTTTCAAGCGGCGTTCCTTCAATAGCATTTAAGAAATTAACTGGAATTGAATCAGCATCAATATTACGAAGCTCAACAGCTATGTCATATAAATCATTATGTGATTCTCCCATACCAATAATACATCCAGAACATGGTGAAATGCCGGCTCTTTTGACATTTTCCACGGTCTCAACTCGATCATCATATGTATGAGTTGTTGTTATTTTTTCATGATGCCCAGCACTAGTATTCAAATTATGGTTGTAACGGTCTACTCCCGCTTCCTTTAATTGGTCCACTTTATCATTAGAAACAATACCTAAGCAGGCACATATCTTTAGTGGCATATCTTCCTTAATTTCCTTTACCGCAGCAACTACTTGTTCTACTTCTTTATCTGTTGCACCACGTCCGCTCGCAACAATACAATATGTTCCTGCTTTTCGTGCCATAGCTTCACGAGCTCCACTTACAAGCGTATCCTTATCAAGAAGTGTATATTTTTCAACTGGTGCATTAGAAACAATAGATTGAGAGCAATAACCACAATCTTCTGGACATAACCCACTTTTAGCATTAATAATCATATTTAACTTCACTTTATTACCGTAAAAGTGCTTTCTAACTTTGTATGCTGACTGTAAAATAGGTAATAGTTCTTCATCTGGAGCCGATAGTACACTTAGTGCCTCGTCTCTCGTAATTAATTCCCCTGCTAACGATTTTTCTGCTAACTTATCCCATTGTGTAACATGAACTAGATTTTCCATATAATGTCCTCCTATTTACCCTTATCTTTTATCGTAATTAACATTTTTATAGTGTATTGCTATTGAGACTAAATTAGGATATTAACTATTAAATTTATACAAATGAGAAAAATGCCACAAACGCTTGATTTATAGGTGCTGATTTCTTAGTATGAAAAACAATGAACTGCCCTTTTTTATTAAGTAATTTACGCGTACGTCGAATGTTTGTAACCTTTTCTATAAACGTAACAATTGAATGAATTTACTTCTTGCTTGATTATTTTGAACTGATTACGAATTTATTGCATTTAATAAACTAGTAACCTTTATTTTTTCATTTACCATGTCCACAACTTGTTTTCGAGTGGCCCCCTCCATCCAAGGCATAACTCCTAGTACAGGAACATCAGTAAACTCTTCAATTAAAGCTGGATTCGTTTCTTCAGCAATACCGTATTCATCTTCTTTCAAACCATTAATAATAATACCTAAAACATGAAGCCCAGACCTTTTGGCAAATTCAATTGTTAGCAACGTATGGTTGACAGTACCCAGGTTGGGTCGTGCGACGATTAATAAGGGCAGACCAATCTCTTTTGCAACATCAGACACTAAATAGTTTTTGCCAAGAGGAACTGCCAAACCACCAGCACCTTCAATTAAAAAAGTACTATGTGTTTTTTTTACGCTATGCCATGCTGCAATTACACCATCTATTGATACATGTCTTCCTTCTCTCTTTGCCGCAACATACGGTGCAAGTGGTTCTTCGAATTGATAGGGATTAATTTCTTCTAATGAATTGCCATCAAGTGACATCTGCTTTAAAATTGCTGCGTCACTTTGTGGATCATCACGACTCATTCCACTAAGCATTGGCTTAAACACACCGACGTCTTGACCTTTATCTTTTAATACAGCTGCTAAAGCACCCGTAACGAAAGTTTTTCCTATTTCTGTATCTGTTCCCGTTATAAAAATACCGCTACTCATTAAATTGAGACCCCTCAGTAATGATATAAATTGATTCTTTCATAATTGACATCATCGCTTGAAGATCATCATTAGTGCTCGCCAATGGTGGCATAAATACGACGACATCTCCTAGTGGTCTCGTAATCATTCCTAGCTCCCTCATTTTCAATGTTACGTTGTAGCCGATACGCTTTTCCCACTGAAATGGCTCTTTCGTTTGTTTGTCTTTTACAAGTTCAATTCCTGTCATCAAGCCCACTTGCCTAATATCCCCAACATGGTTTAACTCATAAAATTCTTCAAACATTTGATGGACATCTGCGGATTTCTTTTTAACATTGTCAACTATATTTTCATGCTCAAATAACTTGAGGTTCGCTAAAGCTACAGCACATCCTAATTGATTTCCTGTATAAGAATGACCATGAAAGAATGCTTTCATTTTCGTATAATCATCATAGAAAGCCTCATAAATTTTCTCGCTCGTCATCGTAATTGCAATAGGAAGATATCCCCCTGTCAGCCCTTTACCAGCTGTCATAATGTCTGGCACGACCCCTTCATGATTACAAGCAAACATCTCGCCAGTCCTACCGAAGCCAGTGGCAACTTCATCAGTAATGAGGAGTACATCATATAACTTACAAAGTTTTTCGACTCCTGCTAAGAATCCCTTTGGCATGTTAATCATGCCTCCAGCACCTTGCATCATTGGTTCTACTATTAAAGCAGCAATTTCGTTATGACGCTCTTCAAGTAGTAATTGCAGCTTGTGTAAGCATTCGTCACGACAAACATCAGCATTAGCAGATGGATGACGATATATGTATGGATACGGTGTTTTATAGCTGTCAAACATTAATGGTTTATACACTTTATGAAATATATCTATGTCGCCAACACTTACAGCACCAACAGTATCACCATGATATCCGTTGTTCATTGTAATAAACTTTTGCTTTGATGTTTTACCAATGTTTCTCCAATATTGGAAAGCCATTTTTAGAGCAATTTCAACTGATGTTGCACCACTATCTGAATAAAAAACTCTATCAAGTCCTGGAGGTGTTAGGTTGACGAGCTGTTCAGCAAGCTCCGTCGCTGGTACATTTGTCATTCCTAGTAAGGTTGAATGTGCTATTTTGTCTAGCTGCGCACGAATGGCATCATCTAGCTCTTTTTTTCTATGTCCATGAACGTTTAACCATACAGAAGAAAAACCATCATAATAGACCTTTCCTTCAGTATCTTTTAACTTAACCCCCTCTCCACTTTCAATAATGAGAGGATCCCTTTCATAGTCTTTCATTTGTGTAAAAGGTAGCCACAAATGCTTTTTGCTTTTTTCAATTAATTGCTCATGATCATTCATTAAAAAAACCCACCCCTTTTGTTAACTAAAATTAAAATCAAGTTAACATATAGCTATTTTAATCTAACCATGTCGCAATAAATCTGTCAAGATTACTTACAATTATATGGAAGACAACATACGTTTATATCCTACGATTATTTAAACTGAACCCTTCCTAAAACGCTATTAGATAGTAAATTAACATTGACCAGCTGATATGTTCTATTGCTTTGAGGCTCATGTTAATAGTTGTGGTTTAGTAGAACATTTTTAGTATGATACAATTCAAAGTTTAAATAATTTCTAAAATAGCATAAGCAGTAATTGTTCAAAAAATGATTGCTAGTAGCTAAACGAAGAGAGTGGTAAAGGGATAGTAATAAATGTATAAAGTACCATTTATAATAGTATCGTAGCCAGTTTTATGGCTTTATCTAAAAGAATAAGGGGGAAAAAGACATAATGATCCAAAAATGACCGTCTATTGGATGATCAATGTGCTTTAACACGTTTACACAGCTACTAGTAGAAAAGGAAGAATCGCACCTCCCCCTTGTGGATTGGTGTTGAAATGGTCGCAACTGATTTTCTCAGACGTTTTCTTTTTCATAACGAAAAAATTAGCCAATTTTTCATCATATTTTAGGCAAGGAATTCTTGAAATAAATGTAATGATTTCATACTCATTTTTAAAAAACATGCATTGTATGACGGTTAATTAAATCAAACCGTTTCATAAATTATTTGACATACTTCATGAAATTGATATAAACACCCTAGGACAGAGATACATACTAACAAAAATATTTGGCATATAATATAACATCTCCTTTCATTTTAAGACCTTCCTAAATTTTTTTCATATTTTTCTGGGGAGGTCTTTTTATTTGTTCATCAAATTAGTTAAGGAATTTCTTTTTGATTTCTGGTGTAGGTAACATACATTCTGTTCTACGCCCAAACCATTTATAGCGGTTTTTTGCTACCCAATCGTAAACATAATCACGAATTGGTACAGGTATGATCCTACACAGATAGAACACCTTCCATAAACCCGGCAAATATTTAGACACTTGAAGTGCTGCAGTTGATTTTAAATAAAAGTTATTCCCATCTATAAAAACGAAGCTATCAACATTGGTTGGAATTTGATATGTGACTAACAATTCCTTTGCAGCTTCTGATTGCATAGCAGTAAAACACAATGCATCCGTCTTATCTCTCTTTAGTAAAAACTGGACAGCTCCGTTACATAAATTGCAAACCCCATCAAAAATAATAATCGGAGTCGTGTTGTCATTATTCATCATTACTCTCCACCTAGTTGTTTATTATGTTGAACTTATTATTCTTCTGATTAGATAACGGGATCTTTCTCAAATGGTAAGTTCTAATCAGCAAATAAAATTTAATGCTTAATTCCAAGAATCTCATCCTTCTTGAATCAATTCATGTAACAGATTGTTTTCACGATGGTTGTTATGTACTTCGTATTGAAATAAGCAATTAGAGAACTAGCTCATAATGGCATTTTTTACAGATAATTGTTTAACTTTTTATTAAGTACTTTTCGTAAACTTTATTGTTATTTTCAAAATGGGCATTATGATGAGTTTTAATAGAGCTCCATAATTTTAAGAGAGACCTGATGTCACGAACGCTAGTTGTATACGTGCTAATACGTTAGAACAAAAGCAACAATCAATACGAAAACCACCTTAAAATAACTCCTATCGAAAAAAAGGATGAATATCTACAATACATACTTTATACATTAAATGTAATATATGTCCATACACTAAATAATACTTCTACAACTTAGACTGATGATTGTGGATGATTTATTTAAATATGGAGGGAAATATTGTGACGAAGAATACGGTAAGCTTGATCGTTACTATTGTTGTTGTAATTATCATTGTTATTTTACTTAGATAATGCTTAAACATAATGTATTATCATTCGATTTATATACGAAATTAATAACACCTATAATATATATACTCATAAAACGTAAAAAAGGGTATTCCTTAAGTCGATTATTAACGACTTAAGGAATACCCTTTTTATTTATATACTTTGTCAATATTCTTCTGTACTTAAAACCTTCTTCATAATAGTATCTTTCGCTATCGTTTACTTAATTCAGAAATGATGTTTTGGGCATCGACATATTCTTTATACATATTGTTTACAATCGTATCTACTGATTCAACAGCTTTAATTGACCCTACACCATGACCTGACGACCAAATATCCTTCCATGCTTTTTTATCAGATTGTGGATTATTAAAGTCAACACTTGCTTTTGCTGCTAGTTTATCTGGATCGAGACCTGCTAATTTAATACTAGGTGCTAGCATATTTGCAGGGATACCTGTAAATGCGTCCGTACAAATTATATCCTCACATGAAGAGGAGACTAACATGCCCTTATAATCTTCTGTCGCCATGCTTTCGCTAGCAGAAATAAACCTTGTCCCCATATAAGCGAGATCAGCTCCAAGAACCTGTGATGCTAAAATTGCCTTCCCATTAGAAATTGATCCTGCTAGTACTAAAATACCATCAAAAAATTCACGAACCGCTTGAACAAAAGCGAATCCAGATATTGCGCCAGTATGTCCTCCAGCACCAGAGCTTACAAGTACAAGTCCATCCACATTAAGAGAAGCTGCTTTCTTAGCATGTTTTATAGAGTTAACATCCGCAAAAACTTTACCTCCATATGAATGAACAGCTTCAATAACTGCAGCTGGATTACCAAGCGCCGTTATAACTATTTGTGGTTTATATGTTTTTATTAATTGTAATTCTTGATGCAAGCGTTCGTATGTCGAATGAACAACTAAGTTCGCTGCCCAAGGCGCAACTTTTTTATTAGGATTTGCAGTCTTATAGTCACTTAACTCCATCGTAATAGTAGCCATCCATTTATCTAATATGTCAATTGTACGAGCATTAGGTGCTGGAAATGATCCAATTATTCCTGCTTTACACTGTGCTAAAACTAACTCAGGTCCAGAAACTAAAAACATAGGCGCACCAATTACTGGTAGTTTTAGTTGTGAGCTAATTTCGTTAGGTAATTTCATTTTAATCACTCCTTTATCATTTACTTACTTGTAAGTAAATTCTTTATTATTCAGAAGATTAACACAATTATTATTATTGTGCAATTATTAGTTCTTCATATTAAAGAATCTATAATGTTTTTATTCACTGCAATTAAAATTAGACCAGTGAGATATTCGAATGGTAATTAGGTCGTAATTGTGCTAAATTGGACAAATGCCATGAAAATTTCTGTCCCATTTTTAGTAATCTCATGTACAATAGGAATAAAAGTATTTTTCAATAGATTTTGGGCAAATGGGTTGTGGATAAGCTTGCCTACTTCGTAAATTGCCCTTTTAAAGTTATTAAATTTTACAGTTCTTCACGAAACACCGGAGAATAGAAATTATAAAGAAGGATGAGAAATTTGAAAAGAGGATCAAAAGACGTAACTCCTGAAAAAATTATAGATGTAGCAAAAGAATTATTCTTTCGAAATGGATATAAAACCACTAGTTTAAAAGAAGTAGCTGATGCTCTCAATGTGACTCGACCAGCAATTTATCATTATTTTAAAAGTAAAGATGAAATTATTTTTTCAATTATTGATAAGGTTACTTGGAAAATTACTGATTTTGCAAAAATCACCTTAGCAAGAGAAGATATAAAGGATCATGAAAAATTTCATCTGCTCGTGAAACAACATATTTTATTAATCTTGGAAAACAAAATGGACATTGGTTTGTTTTTTGATGAAAAAAAGAATTTATCAAATGATTTAATTAATAACTCATTACAGCATATACGTTTGTATTATAAACATGCTACTAAACTATATAAAAATGCTGTATCATCAGGTGATTTCGTAGATATCCCACCGTCTATCGCAGTTCAAACGATTTTCGGATCATGTAATTGGGCTTATCAATGGTACGATGCTAACGGTCACCTTTCAAAAGAAGAAATAGCAGAAATGATGTCTTCATTGCTATTAAACGGTTATAGAAGCAAATAAAAATATGAAGGAGGCGGGCAATGAACAAATCGATACTAATGGCTCTCATTTTCGTTTTGATTTCCACTTTCATTTGGAATAATAGTGTATTTGCTCAAATTGATAAAATTGAAAATGCAAAAATCATAAACTTAAATAGTGAAATTGAAACGATTCATGAATTAGATGGGTCAGTATACTATTATTCATTTTCAATTGAACAACATGGAAAATTCATACTGGAACTACTAACTGAGACAGAAATATTAGATACATATACAATCCTAGATCAGAATAAAGAAGAAATACTATCAAACCCTGCACCCTCAACGTGGATTTTAGGATTACCTAAGGGCTCATATTATTTAGCAGTTTCGACAAAACAAAATCCAGCTGCAAATGTCGAATCATTTACTTTACAAATTAATTTTGAGATAGACAAATATTTCAAAAACTCTTTAGGGACAAATGAAATAGCAAGCGCAACACCAATTGCATTAAATACAACCTATCAAGGTTTTCATTATGCAGACGAGAATGACTACTTCACATTTCAACTCACTCAAAAGGAACGAGTTGGTATAAAAGGAACTTACGCTAATGCAACCTTGTATGATTCTTTAACTTTTAAATTACTAGACGAAGAAAACAATATTATCAATTATGCTTTAGCTACACCTGAAGGCGGCTTTTTTGAAGCTGAATTAAGCGAAGGAACATATGTTATTGATGTGTGGGGATCTTCTCCAGAAGGATATTATGACCTTGAGGTAACAACAAGTGATTTTAAAGACTTAGCTTTAAATCATTGGGCAGTAAAGGAAGTTCAATTTTTATCAGATTTTAATATTATTAAAGGCTATCAAAATGGTAACTTTGGTCCTGATGATGAGGTTAGACGTGGACAGGCAGCACTTATGTTCGTAAGAGCTCTGAATCTTGACTTGGATAACCGTCCTAATCCAGGGTTTGAAGATATAACAGCTGATCATATTTATTACAAAGAAATCGCAGCAGTTGTTGATGAAGGAATCTTTCCTAAGGGAGAGAGATTCAATGCTTTCGATCCACTGAAACGAAGTGATATGGCCTTTGCTCTAGTAAATGCTTATGATTTACAAGGCACTTTTAACGGGGACATTATTGATGTTGATAAGGCAGAGCCAAATTACCTCTATATCAATACATTAGCTGCTAATCAAGTCACTAACTTATATAGTGATGGCACATTTAAACCAGAAAGTGTAGTCAATAGAGCACAGTTTTCAGTGTTTTTTGCTAGAATACTTGACGAAAGATTTAAGTAAGAAAATGATTAAACATGAACTTGTAAAGGTCCAAACTACATTTCGGTCATAAATTTGTGAAGGAATGTTGCATTAGCAACAACCTCCTGAAAGCAGCAGTTTGCACAGAAAAAGCATTTAATGAAAAAGATAACATTTTTCATTAAATGCTTTATTTTTTAGAGGTCCGATCGGACAGCCTCTTACTTATCTATGCCTTTCTCTACTTTAATTTTTAATACCATGACAAAAGTCTCTTCTTGGATCATTTCGTCAATTCCAGCCTGAGTATAGTAGTCATAGGGGCGTAAAATTGTTTCATCATTATGCCGGAAGAATGCTAATACTCTTGTTTCGCCCGATTGTAATCGAATCGTATCTTCTAAAAAAGCATAATAGAATTGACTAGCACCTTTAGAAAAATATGAATCATTTACTTCAAGGGCTTGTGGTCTCTGCATTGTCGCTGGAGAATATAGAAAGAACAAATCTTGGTCTGCGGATTCAATCATACCAAACCCCATTGAGCCTGTAGAAGTATTACGTGGAGCCCTCCCATAGGATAACTGTATTAACGGAGAAGCTTTTATCTTTTCTCCATCCTCATATCCTTCAAGCCAAATATTAACCCAGCTTTGATCTGCATACGGAAGTTCAAGTTCAAAATCAAGTAACCAACCTAGATTTAGCTCCTTAAAGATTTTCTGATGAGATGAATCTGAATCTTCTTTTTTCGAAATATATGCGACATAGTCGATATTTTCCTCAATTGTTGTTTTCTTTGAACATGAAGTTACAGCCATTAAAGATAGAATTAGTAATATTCCAAAGATTTTTCGAGCATTCACACGCCTATCACCTCTTAAGAAATTAACATCAAGTTATTCATTTTATTAAATGTACTATTCCATGCTTATTATTAATATGGCTATTTATTTCACATCAATTTTATGCTTTAATATATACAGGTATTTTCATCCTATTATAAAACACGTGTAACGTTCTTCGCAGAAAATTCACCAATACTTTTCTATAAAAAAAGCGCCTCATACCCTTCACTTAGCAAAGTGAAAGCTTGAGACACTTTTATCAAAAATCCTTAATGGTTACTTTTCTTCTCGCTAACCACCTGGACAGTACACCATGCTTGGGTGATAAGAAAAATGTGATAGCAAAGATGATCCCAGCAGAAGTTGCCATTGCTCCAGCGATTGATACATTCCATAAGACGGCTGCATAGTATCCAAGAACAGCAGCTAACACTCCGATAAGTGCACTTATGACGAGCATGATACTAAGCCTTTCTGTTAATAAATAGGCTGTTGCTCCAGGGACGATGAGCATCGCAACAACAAGAATCGCCCCTACACTATCGAAGGATGCAACAGTTGAAATCGATACCATCCCCATAAGTAAATAGTGTATAAACATAACTGGAATTCCTAATGCTAGCGCCATTTCTGGATCGAAGGAAGCTATTTTTATTTCCTTATAAAATAAAATAATCAAAATGAGGTTTATGACAAGTACAGAACCTAACATCCATACTGCCTTTGGACCTAAATTGTAACCCGCGATTTCAATTGTATCCCATGGGATAAATGTGATCTCACCCATCAATGCATGATCAACATCTAGATGGACATTATCAGCGTATAATGAGAGTAGAATGACGCCGACTGCAAACAGCGAAGTAAAAACAACACCAATTGCTGCATCTGATTGTACTCCACTTGAATCAAGAAGTTGAACAAAAAAAGCAGTAAGTAAGCCTACTATAACAGCCCCTATTAGCATGTTTATTCCGTCTAAGCTATTGCTTATTAAATAAGCTCCAACAATCCCTAATAAAACTGTGTGACTAATTGCATCTGCAAGCATAGCCATTTTACGCAATATTAAAAAACATCCGATCATGCCACAAGTAATACCTACAAGTGAACCAGTAATTATAATCCAAGCTGCATAACTCATGAGCTTGCCCCTCCATGTCCTTTTACCTTTTGTCGATGCGTTTCAGTTGATGTAGGGCTAAAAACAGTGTGTAAGCTGCCTTCCGAACTAGGCACTAGCTTTGGTTGCCTTCCGTATTGAATTAATAATTTCTTCAACTCGTCAACTACATTTTTCGGTAAATCTAATATTGATGAATGATTATCATGCTTTACATGAAATGCTGCAAATTTCATTTCGTGCATTAAATAAATTTCCATTAATCTATGTTTCAAAACTACATTATAAGCTTCATATAAACCTTTTTCGGTTAAATGCCATGAAAGATTAGGTTCTTTTTTCACAATACCTTCTTTTGAAAATTGTAATAATACTTTGTTTAACTGTCGACTCGATAGAGGCCGTTTTTGGTTAATCTCTCTTTCATCAATTGCACGGAGATAATGCCTATTGTCAGTATTAATCATTTCTTCAGCAAAATCATATAAAGATAGTAATATATTTTCCTTCGCTACGAGTTTTCTAAGCTTTAGCAAACGAATTCCTTTCATTAATAAGCCGCGATTTGGTGCAAAAATCATTGAAACAAGAAAGATGATAGTTGCCGCGACGATAATTAACGGACCTGTAGGCATACCTGTTGTTGTCGTACTAATTAAAGTACCTAATATACCTGAAACTGCACCTATTGCTCCAGAAATAATGACCATGTAATCAAGCCTCTCTGTCCAATAACGCGCAGCTATGGCAGGTGTAATAAGCATAGCTGCCATGAGGACAACTCCAACTGCTTGTAAACCAATGACAACTGCCCCAACTATTAGTACCATGAGTAATGCATTTAAAACACCTGTTGGTAATCCAATCCCCTTTGCAAACTGAGGGTCAAATGTTAGAAGCTTAAATTCTTTAAACAATAGTAATGTAATAACGAGCATCGTTATAGCTACACCAGATATAACTTTTACATCCGTACCTATTAGCGATGCAGCCTGCCCAAAGATAAAGTCGTCTAAACCGCTTTGATTCCCCGAACTGTTTTGTGCAATAAATGTTAATAAGACAATTCCAAAACCAAAAAACACAGATAGAATTAAGCCAATCGCCGTATCTTCCTTAATTCTCGAAAAGGATATAATAGACTGTATAAAATAAGTTGCTATTAAGCCTGAAATTGCTGCACCAATTAGAAATAACACAATTGACTTTGAACCGTAAAGTAAAAAAGCTATACATATCCCAGGTAAAGCAGCATGTGCCATCGCATCCCCTAGTAAGCTCTGCTTTCGAAGTAATGCAAAGCTCCCTAACACACCGCTAGCTATCCCTAATAAAACGGTTCCTATTAACACCCATTGAGTATTTGCATCTGATAACGTGCTAATGAGTGTAGCCCACATAATATTTCACTCCTATTGTTCAACTAATGCATTTCCGTGTTCAAGAAATGCCAATCGTCCACCATATGTTTTTTGTAAATTATCAATTGTAAATACTTCTTCTGTAGGACCAATTGCGATTTTCCTCATGTTTAAAAGCAGCACCCAATCAAAATATTCCTTTACTGTTTGTAAATCATGATGTACAACGAGCACTGTTTTTCCTTGTGATTTTAATTCTGTCAATAAAGCAATGATTGCTTTTTCAGTAGCTGCATCGACTCCAACAAAAGGTTCATCCATAAAATAGACTGTTGCATCTTGTGCCAAAGCTCTTGCAAGAAACACACGTTGCTGTTGTCCACCTGATAACTGACTAATTTGTCTATTAGCAAATTCCTTCATCCCAACTTTATCTAGACAAGAAAGAGCAAACTCTACATCCCTCTTATGCGGCCTGCGAAACCATCCAACGTGACCGTATCTCCCCATTAAAACTACATCTAATGCATTGGTTGGGAAATCCCAATCAACAGAGCCTCTTTGTGGTACGTACCCTACAAGCTTTCGTTGAGCTTTATACGGCTTTTTATAAATTTGAACATCTCCACTTGCCTTAGGAATTAACCCCAGTATTGCTTTAATCAACGTCGACTTCCCAGCTCCATTAGGACCGATTACACCTATAAGCTTTCCCTCTGGAACAGTGAAGCTCACTTCTTGTAATACGGGCTTGCGATGATATGCAACTGTGACATTTTCTACTTGTACTGGATTCATCATTTATACTCCTTTACACATTATTTCAACGCTGAAACAATCGTATCAATATTATGCATATACATTCCTTCATACGTACCTTCTTCAGTTCCTTGTTCCCCCATTGCATCTGAATACAATGATCCCCCAATCATTACTTCATGTTCTTGTTCTTTTGCACCTTCAACGACAGCATTAATTGATTTTTCAGAAATACTACTCTCAATAAATACTGCTTTAATTTTTCTATCAACTAATAAATCTACTAAATTTTGAACATCTTTTAGACCATACTCTGAATCAGTACTTAACCCTTGTAAACCCATTACCTCAATACCATATGCATCGCCGAAATAGCCAAATGCATCATGAGCTGTAACGAGAACACGACTTTCTTCAGGTATTTGAGCGAGCTGTTCTTCAGCGTATACCCTTATTTCTTTTAAAGTGTCAATATACTTTTCAGCATTGGCATGATAAGTATCAGCATGCTCAGGGTCCAATTGAGCTAACCCCTCACTAACGGCTTTTACAGAATATGCCCAAAGGTCAGTATCAAACCAAACATGCGGGTCTATAGCTTTTGTATCTCCAGGTTTTGCTAACAGCATATCTTCAGGAACTGTCTCACTTACAGCATACGTAGGCTTTTCAGCTCTCATTTTTTCAAATATTTCGTTCATTTTCCCTTCTAAATGTAGTCCGTTATAAAAAATAATATCTGCTTCACTTAATTTTTTAATATCCCCTTGAGAAGCTTGAAATAAATGGGGATCTATCCCAGGCCCCATAAGTGGTGTTACTTCCACATACTCACCGCCTACATTTTCAACAATATCTGCGATTTGACCGATTGTCGTCGTAACCGTAATAAGGCTATCTGATTTATTAGTTTGTGATGTATCATCACTACATCCAGTAGCTAAGATGATAACAGTTAACAAACTAGTAAGCAATAACATTAGTTTTTTCTTCATATTAAACCCTCCGCTTTATCTGTTTTTGATTAACGCTATTTTATTGGACTAGTGCAACTTTTGAACAAAAAAATAATGTTCATTAGCTACTTTTGTATATTATGCCAATAATATAGGAAGTTTGAAATACATTTTTCATTACCGCCAATTAAATAGTCAAAGACAATTGTTTTTCCCTAAGGAAACTTTATCAAAAGATATGCCCATTTGTCAATAATGAAATTCATTATTAATCAATGAACAACATATATTCATCTGTATCATGGATAATGCTAGGTCTTCATATCTGTATCGTATGATCATAGCAAGTTAATGGCTATATGTACTAGAAAAAACAATTTTAATAAAGTTCATGTCTATAATTCTACATCTCTCATTAATTTATTATTATTACTAATTTAACCTTGTTGTTTCTAATAACTGTTTTCGTATTCGATTGTTGTTCCCAAATAGGTACTAAACGTACACAACTATATGAGGGCATTTTTCTCTTATGTACAATGCAAAACGAAGATTTAAATACTATTTCTAACACTGATATTTGGTAACAATAGCAACAATCGTTGTAATATAGTCGTTTTATTTCTAGTCCTCAAATTCGTATAACCTCGTCCTAATTTAAGGGTGAGATCGATAGTTGTTTCATTATAGGAATGATCAAGATTATAGAAATAGAATCATAAAGTTGTTAAAATTATGTTAATCAGAAAATAGCGCTTGTTTGTTGAATAGCATTTAATTAATAAACAGAACTCAACTTGTGTTTTGGGGTACTCAATTTGTAATAACCTTTTACTCAAAATATTAGGAAATAGTTAATTGTTTTCTTTAAGACTCTTTTCGATAAGATTGTTATTTTTATGTAAGTTCTCTATTTTATATAATTTGGTAAAACAATATCAAGGAGTGCGTTGATATGCTAAAAAGAAAAATTTTAACATTGATTTTTGCTTCTTTGTTATCTATTTCACTT
This sequence comes from Bacillus sp. SM2101, assembly GCF_018588585.1. Classification (NCBI taxonomy): domain Bacteria; kingdom Bacillati; phylum Bacillota; class Bacilli; order Caryophanales; family Bacillaceae; genus Bacillus; species Bacillus sp. SM2101. Next base: position 56,930 of record NZ_JAEUFG010000009.1, on the reverse strand, counting down.
ATCGCTTTTTGGTTTGTATTCACAGATGGAGAAGAACTGATAGCTTTTTTTCCATTAGCGCTTTGGATTAGTTTAATTGCAATTCCTGTAATATTAATTTATGGGCTTCCTGTATCATTTTTGTCAGAAAAATTAACTAAACAATTTACAAATAACAAACGAATATTTTGGGCTCTTGTTATCCACGTTGTCTTTGGTTTCGGATTTGTATTTATCGCTGGGCTAATATTTGAAACTGAAATGTTAATATGGGATTTCATCCAATTCTGGCGAAAGTATGAAGTGTTTTTATTCCCCTCGTTAGTCACTTCTATATGTTTTTGGGGAGTAGATGAAGTAATCAGGTTTTACTCATTAATAAAAGATACAAAATAAATTTTCGTATCATTATTTATATTTGAGGTATTTTTTAAGCACTCCTTAGCATCTCAACTGTATAATGGCTCGATTTTTGACACAATGAATAAGCACTTGTTCTACTCGTTTAATTCATAACTACTTTCCTTTACCACCGGAAGGCCCAATTTCTCCTCTTAATTTGTTACAGCATTCCCAATTTCGAAAGCAAACAATCTATAAAAAGTAAAACATAGTTCCAATTATTCATTTCTGAAAAACAGGAACTATTCTTCTCAATAATCATTGTGTTGAATAAAATTGTAAGTTAATGTGTTTTACAAGGAACTGTCATCCCATCAATAATCAATTGCCCCATACACATACCATCTGGCCCTTGTACTTGACATGTCGCTTCTACTTTCGTTACGTTTTCAAAGGAAAAAAGTTTGTTAAAACTAACTGTATCTAGCGTTACGGTTTGTACTATACCGTTTGTAGTAAAATTTACGTCTAATTCTCCTCCTTGTACTACATTGCCCACCAAATTGAAACAGACTTCACCATGAAGGTCTACCGCCCTACCATCGTAAATTTGAGCTGTTTGCCCTTGTTGCAGCATGTACATTATAACAGCATCTTCCACGATTAACTGACACGGACAATCACACTTATTTTCTTTTTGAATCGAACTTCCACAACAAGAACTAACTTTCTTATATTGACTCATCATTTAACCTCCAAATTCACAGATTAATATGATATCTTATGTCTATATTCATAACTTGACTGGGTGTATGATGCGTCAATACTTTTTTCATGTTTTATCATTGAACACAGTTTTTAATATGTTTACTTAATAAGAGTCACAATATTCCACAATACAATTACGCGATTACAAGGTATAATAAGACCCCTTAATACTCTAATTTATCCTCGTTTTTCTGAGACGGATAATTCATCCCATTTCTTTTTATATTCATCAGTATCACTTTTTTCTAATTTGCGAACCATGTTTATGAAAAGATGAACTGCTCCTACATTTATAGATACTCTTTATTAATTTCCTTTGATCGTTTTGCAGCTGTTTTGACTGCTTGCTTAATTGCCTTGCCCCCGCCAAATTTTTGTAACGCATCTAACCCAGCTTGTGTTGTTCCATTTGGAGATGTTACATTTTCTCTTAATTTTGATGGAGATTCGTCTCGTTCCATAATCATTTTGGAAGCACCTAGCATTGTTTGAACACTAATTTTTCTTGCTGTTTCTTCTTCTATACCCCCGTCAACTGCTGCTCGTTCAATTTGTTCTATTAAATAGTAAAAATAAGCTGGACCACTGCCGGCAATTCCAGTAAATAGATCCATTTTCTCTTCCTCAATAAAGTAAACTTCACCAAAGCACTCTAATATTTGCTTTACTATCATTACTTTGTCCATTTCAACATTAGATCCAGTAGACACCCCTGTTGCCGATTCTCTTACCATACTAGAAGTATTTGGCATTACTCTTATTACTTGCTGTCCTTCATTTAATCGTTCCTCTATAAAAGCTGTTGAGATACCTGCCATTACTGATAAAATAACTTGATTCGGTTTTATTTTATTCTTTAAAAATGTTAGAGCTGATTCCGCATCTTTTGGCTTCATAGCTAAAACAAAAAAATCTATTTCAGAAAAATTGATATCACCCTTTGTATCTCCACGAATCCCGTATCTATCCTCAAGTGTGCGTAGTCTTTCCATATTACTTTTATTACTTACAATGATATGGTTATTTGGAATCTTCTTTGTATAAATCAGCCCTGATATCATAGCTTCCGCCATTGAACCAGCGCCTAAAAATGCAACCTTTTCGTTTTGTAACATCTACTCTTACCACTCCAGTTTTTATTAAAAATGTTTATTTTAGGTCTCTTTCAAAAGATACAGTTAATAGTCTACAGAACTACTTAAGTTTGAGAAAACGCCATTTACACGCCTAACTAGCAACCTCATTGAATTGAATACGATCATTAATACTCATATGAGCGATTCTTACAATTGCTAGCAAATGCTTCAACATCCTACCAAACATATATTGTAAACGCTCTATATCACCGATATGCCATATAAATGTTTTAAATTTCTATATAAACTAAGGTTCTTTTCGTAAACTTTGTTGCTATATAGATAAAAACGTCGTTTTACTCAACAGTCATCGTTTATAAAAGTAAAGATGCCACGAAACCTAGTTGTATACGAGTTTATTTTTTTGTATAAAAACTGTCTAAACTAAAAAGCAGACCTTCAAAATTTAAAGTCTACCAATGATGTTTCTTTTTATTAACAATTCAAAAGAATTTACGGAATGAAAAAGCCATCCCTATATGGAACGGCTACTTTTATAAAACCATTAAAGAGCTCTGTTATGGTTAATGCAAATTTAAACCTGTACATTTAATAAAGCTCACTCCTTTATATAGTTTATATTTCACCAGCCATTTTCAAAATAGCTTCAATAATTGCATCAGGTTGGTCAAACATCATATTATGACCGCTATTCGGAACTAAAATAAGCTCACTATTATTTGATAAATCGGTTTGTTGTTTTTGAGCATCTTTCCATTGCTGATCAATAATATTCGCCTCTTCTTCTGAAAATCCTAATCCGATTGTACCTAATATCATTTCTCTATCTATATCACTTGGTGTAATAATTAGTAGGGGCTTATCATCTAGGTGTTGAGTATCCTTCAATAGCTTCTCTAATGATCTTAATTGTTTGAATTCTTCATCGGTTATTTTGAAAAAATCAGAGTCGTATTGAACATTGACCTGCTTTTCTGCTGAAAGGTAATCGGGAATTGCATCGCCAAGCATTGCCTCCCCAAATAGGCGTATAAATCCCAAATTGAGATAATATACGATATACTGTTTGATCTTGTGACTCAAAATACACATCATTAAATGTTGTAGCTTTTTCTGTAAAATATTCATTTCGTGCATCAACAAGAATTAATCCTGAAACCTTTTCAAGATATTTATCTGCAAAGAGACGAGAATAAAGCCCTCCAAGTGAATGACCCACTAATATTACTGGGGTATCAATATTAGAATATTCGATAATTTCACTCAAATCATCTATCGTCGTATCGATATTGTATCCATTAGGATGTGGCTCACTCCACCCAAGCCCTGCTCGGTCATAAGTAATTACTTCAGTATGCTTTGCTAGCTCTTTCTGGACGTATGACCAATCATAGGACCATGAACCAGCTCCTGCTTCAATAACAATAGATGGTAGATTCGTTTTTTTCCCTTGAATATTCACATGTATTTCTCTATCTCCTACATCAACCATTTCTCCATCTGGAGGAAAGTTGTTTTTAACATTTTTGTAACTCGTATATTCATACAAAAAACCTGCTACCAATGTAAGTAGAATGATAGTAATTAAAGTTATACCTATTAATTTTAACTTTCTAAATGATTTAGTAGCATTCCTATATTTAATTTCCAAATTTATTACATCTCCCTTAACTAAGCTACTATTTTATAGCTTATTATGCCTCTTATTTCATAACTTTTCTGAACCACTATTTGTTTCACTATCCGTTAGAAAAAGCTCCTATGTACAGTTGCAAAAATACTAATAAGTAATTGTCGCCTTGTTACACTCTTCTTTCGATGGCTAATACTTATTTCTTCGAACAGAATCGTAAAGTTTCAAATCACCATAATCCTTTTAAGAAATAATCGTTCCTACCCTTTCTTTTAGTAAGGCTCTTTTCGTAAACTTTGTTGCTATTATTATCAATTAAATACAAAAAAAGTGGTTATTATATTGTTAGTCATCGTTGTACTGAAGAAAAAATGCCACGAACTCTAGTTGTGTACTGTTCTATTTCTTAATACGAAAAACAACAATCAATCGAAAACAGTCTTTAGTAATTTGCTATCCACCTTTTCACCTCTTTTATATTATTGTTAATAATTATCTATTCTAGAATCTTCCATATATCCCTGTATTAATAGTTATCATACTTCGCAATGTAATCTGGGAATATTTTGCCCTTCTGCTTTGTTATCCAATGATACAGCTACATACTATGGGTAGGATAAGCAAAAGTGGCTATAAAGCGTTAATAAAATTACAATATTAAAAAGCCCAATCTCTCATTATTAAAAATGAGAAAATGGACTTTTTTCGTTACTAAAGAAAAAGTTTAGTTATTTCTGGTTGACGTATTAATATGTATTATTTTTATGGAAGTTGCAATAAGAACATTACTAATTCCACTTTATCAAGAATGCATTTTCTATATAGAATTGATATAGCGATAGCAAATTTTCAAAAAATAACTGACCCTAACAATTAGATTGTTATTTGCCACCTATCTAGTAACAATATAGTTATACAGTCCGCAAACAATAATGTATCGTGTAGAAAACAAGTCTATATTTTGAAGGTAGGTCACTCTGGTATCTTTCTTTTAGATGTTTCTAATTTAAAACTTATATCCTTCAAATACTTTTAATCCCTCTTCATTTAATATTTTCTCTACCACTACTGGTTTTTGAGGACTTTTATCAAATACTTCTTTGCATGATATCATAATGTTACTACCTGCTATTTTTGCTAATTGATCATGAGATACACTGTATACTATTTTTCCGAGATTCGACCAAACCATAGCTCCAGAGCACATTACACAAGGTTCACAACTGGTATAAAGACTATATTGTCTTAGATCAAAAATATTATGTTCAGAACAAAATTTTCTAATAAGTCCAATTTCAGCATGGTGAGTAGGATCACACAAAGTATTAATTTTATTTTCCCCAATCATCACTACTTCATCACCTTTTACTAATATAGCTCCAAAAGGTTCATTTCCTGCCGTTCTAGCTTGAAAAGCGATATCCAGTGCTTGTTTCATAAAATATTCATCATTTTTCGTCATTTTATTAAACCTCCATCCAAATGTTGAGAACTACTTATTTTCTATTATGGTTTCCAACGTCAATTTTTACTTAAGATTTATTAATAGAATATGTAAAGTAACTAAGGGTTTGCTCTAAGATTAGAATTATATAGTTCTTCAAGCTCTTATCTTGTCAAAAATTTCACTCACATGACTTCCTGATGTAGGGTTTGTGTAATATGCTAGCTTTTATTAAATACCCATACATCATAAATATCATTATTAACATCCTAGGTCCTTTCCAAAAAAAAACTTTTCATTAAGGGCCATTTCGTAAAAAGCGCAATGTTAGTTCATTCCTTCAATTTTGCGAAAACTCAATAATTAATCCATTTAGTTACGGTATAAAAAATTTCTTTCGTATTTGGGTCGTGCTCTAAATATCCTCCATAACGTCAAACTAATAGACCATAATCAAACGTTCTACTAAAAAACCAAATATCGTAATAATTTATACTTTCTCATAGAACTTGAAGGTTCTTCATTATCCAGTTTCCATCCTCAATAAATATTGGACTATTATCTATACCTAAATAAAAGTATGATTCATTGAAAACAGTGTATTACTTCTTGTCCCCATATGTATCACTAAAATGAAAAAGAGGCTTACTTTTTTTCATTTTAGCACTATAAAGATGAGGCCAGTCAGTCATTTCTGTTTATAAATTCTTTTAAGCTATTAGTCTAAAAGTAGCAAAGATAGTATTACATTCTTGTGCACGATAATTGAATGTCATTATATTTTTCCACACTGACAAAATATAAATATGGTAATCTCCTACCCTATGATAAAGAAACCATTAAACATAATATAAATGCAATACTTGATAAAGGTGTCATTACATATCTTTCTTTTTTACTCTTGGATATTAGATTTTTTATCGTATTTAAGCCAAGATAAACTGTTATTACCCAAACTAAAATATTTGTAGGAAAAAAATTAAAGATATTCAAAAAGTTAGTATGCTGTAAAAAAACAACTCCCATAAACAAAAGAATGATAGCATTGATAAAACTTATAATACGTAATTTTTTAGGTAAAACTTTATAAAATCCACCCATCGCAAATTCGCCTAACGGTACCCCTAGTGCAAGTAACACTTGAAAAACAGCAATAAAAGCAAACATTATAGCAACAATAATGGATAATACGTAGAAAATATCCCCGTCCATAAAATTCTCCTCCTCCAAATATTATACTTCCTATAATACTCAGATTCTTCAGCTGGCAGACTAAAATAATACAAATTCCAGTAACAATTCAGCTTATGAAGTTGGATCGACACTTTTTGAAAAGAAAGGACACGCCTCTATTTACAGACACGCTCCATAGTATTGAATAGCATTTAATTATTAAACACAACTTGTGTTTACTTCTACCCAATTTAACAATAACGAATAACAAGTTCTTTAGATATATTTTTCCCAACACCCCCTCTGTTCCAGATTCTTTGAACAGAGGTTACTAATTTTCATACTCCTAAAAGGAGCAAAGGGTGCTTCGCTTCAATATACCGCAAAGTAGATTGATGATTATGTAAAAATTCTTCATTACTGAAGTACTGGAACTAATCGACTCACTAATCATTGAGTCTTAAAAAGTGTTTTTTGACCTATCACATTAATACAAGCTTAAATTAAATACTTACATAACATAAAGTACACCCTTTATTATCACTCTCCCCTCTCTGGTTGGTTCATTCCTCCTTTTGTGAGCCATAAGGGAAGGCTACTAATTTTCTGGAACTCTTTATTTGTATCTATTTCTGGCTGGTTGACATTTAGGTATCCAATTTCAATTATTAATGATCTTTCTATTAACAAAGTAATGGAAGCAAGAAAAATCCCACTAATACTAAAAAAATCTTATCTATGATACTTTATGTCATCTCTCCCTATTGATTCTACTGTTGCACGTTTTTTCTATAGTATTTTTTATAATTCTATTTTTACAATTCAATTAATTGTTTAACCGTTTTCATTTTATTTTTTACACTCAAAAGAATAACTACTTGTTATGTACTCGTGTATCTCTAGTACCACTTCTCCACCAGATTCATAGCACTTTGAAGTCAGTAAACTTATTTCCTTATTATTAAAATAACCAAATGAAATAATTAGAAAAGATACTACCAATATGAGGATTACTAGTATTATTAATAACCCTATAATGTGTCTGCTATGTAAAATTGACATTTTACATCCCTCTTTTACGATAAAATAATGGATCAATATTTTTGTTTATTGAAGCGGTAATTCATGCATATACCAATGCACCTTTAATGGCTTATCTTGTATGTTGGCACCACCATGTTTTCTATAATTTTTTATAAACATAATATCACCATTGTTTCATAAAAAGTATCACCCACACTAACTTTTTTCATATCTATATAGAAAGTATACTCGATGAGAAAGAGGCGGTTTTTTGACGACAACGGTAATTGATGTCAAAACACATAACGTGATCACTACTATACCTGTTGGAGATAATGTTGTATCTGCCCAACCTATCTTTACTCCTGATGGAAAACTGGCTTATATAGCTAATAATGATTTAGAAACTGTTTCTGTCATTGATGTGAAAACACATAGTGTAATTGCTACTGTTCAGGTTGGAGACAATCCAGAACTTGTCGACTTTACACCCGATGGAAAACTGGCTTATGTAATTAATGAGCGGGGGAACTCTGTTTCTGTCATTGATGTGAAAACACATAGTGTAATTGCTACGGTGCAGGTTGGAGAAGAACCTAGAGATGTCGCCTTCACTCCTGATGGAAAACTAGCTTATGTGGCTAACATGGATGAAAACACTGTTTCTATCATTGATGTAAAGACACATAGTGTAATTGCTTCTGTTCAGGTTTTGGATGAACCTAGAACTGTTAGCCTAACACCTGATGGAAAGCTTGTTTATGTAACTAACCGGAACGAAGATCCTGGTCTTATTTCAGTTATTGATGTGAAAACGCATACCGTGATTGCTACTGTACAAACTGTGGGAGACTCTAGAGATGTCGCCTTCACTCCTGATGGAAAACTAGCTTATGTGACTAACCGCCTTTTCAATAATAACATTGTTTCTGTCATTGATGTAAAAACACATAGTGTAATTGCTACGGTGCAGGTTGGGGAAGAACCAAGAACTGTCACCCTAACACCCGACGGGAAACTTGCTTATGTGGCCAATCGAGACGATGTCTCTGTGTCTGTCATTGATGTGAAAACTCATAGTGTGATTGCTACAGTGAGGGTAGGGGAAGAACCTGGTGTTATCGCTTTTACACCCGACGGAAAACTTGCTTATATAATCAACCGGGACGATGATCCTGGCACTGTGTCGGTCATTGATGTAACAACGCATAGTGTGATTACTACTATTCAGGTTGGAGAAAATCCAGGAGTTGTCGCCTTTACTCCAGATGGAAAACTAGCTTATGTAGTTGAGGGTTCCTCTTAATTAAATGCTATTGTTTTTTGCTCTTGATTTTTGTTAAAACAATAAACAAAATAAGACTTATAACTAAATCATTCACGTCTTCATCCACAAGGTCTTAGCTAATTCTTATAGCACGTGTTGGCTGCTTTTCCTAAGTATAGAATTTTAAAAATCCCACTTCTGTAACGAAGATGGGATTTCATTATTTTTCAGTATATTTACAGGAGAAATCCAACCTTCTCACTTGATACAATAAGAATCAATTCTTTGCAGTTCATTTTTATCATTAAAAATATAGACATCACAGGCTGAAACAAAAGATAATTGTTCACCATTACGAATAAATTCAGCTGTTCCATTCACTGCAACGCAATTTTTTTCAGAAATTACATTTAATGTAGTGAATTTAGTGGTAATCGTTTTGAAATAATTTGAAGTTTGCTTGCATTCATCTAATACAGCCTCCCTACCTACCAAGGTTTTGTCACCTACGATATTCCATTCAATTATTTTCGCTAGAAATGGAAAAGCAGGCTCAAAATTACCATTAGAAAACGACTCTGCAATTTGTTTTTGTGTGAGAACATGACTTTCTGAAGCCATAGTTCAATTCCTCCTTTAATAATTAGTTTAGCTAACATTTAATAATTAGTTTAGCTAACAGATGTCTTACCACTATTTGCTGTATTAAATTAATACACAGAAAAGGAATCCTTTTTGATTCATTTAGCTGTTTTATAACTTCCATAAATTCATCATAATTACCTTCATTTATAAAATAATTGTTGTATAACTCTTGAAACTTTTTCGGAATTGTTAGAGGTTCCTATTATAAATACTAGAAAATAACATACTGCTATACTGTACAGTCATGATATACAATCAAAGTAATTACATCAAATTTGATATCCGATTATTTTATTACTTTAAGGTGTATGTACATGATGGACATTTTGCTTGATATACTTCCCCTTCTTTTATCATCTAAATATCCCCTTATCAAACACAATAATCTTTAGTTTATTAAAAACGTTGTATCAAACGAGTTATTTTTACATATTTTTGTTATACGAATTAATTTATTGAGGTGATTTTATTTTGACAACCGCTGTAATTGATGTAAAAACCCATAGTTTGATAACTACAATACCAACGGGGTTTAGTTCTTCATCTGCCTTTACACCTGACGGTAAAATTTTTTATGTGGCTAATGGCTCTAATTCAAATTCTGTTTCAGCTATAGATACAAAAACTCATTCAATTATTGCTTCCATTGCAATCGGTAGTATACCAATAGTAGTAGCTATTACTAAAGATGGAAAACTGGTTTATGTTATTAACCGTGACGATAATACTCTTTCTGTTATTAACTTGAAAACTCATTCTCTTATTTCTACAGTTTTAACCGATGAACAGCCTGAAGGTATTGTTTTCTCTCCAGATGGGAAATTAGCTTACATTGTTAACTCTAATCCAGCCGGTACCATTATTGTCATGGATGTTAGCACACATTCTATTATTTCTACTGTATCTATTGGTGACATTCCTATTGGTGTTACTTTCACTCCTGATGGACAGCTAGCATACGTGACTATTCGTGACTCCAATACAGTTTCCGTTATTAATGTAACTACTCATTCGGTTATTGCTACTACCACTGTTGGTGTGCAACCGAATGTAGTTGCTTTTACTCCCAATGGAAAAATAGCTTATATTGCTATTTCTAACATTAATGAAAATCTTTATGTCATTGATGTTAAAACTCATTCTGTTATTGCTACTGTTCAAATCGATGGTGATCAAACCGATGTTGCTTTTACTCCGGATGGCAAACTTGCTTATGTTGTAAGTAATTTTACTGGTATTGTTTCTGTTATTAGTGTCAAAACTCATTCTGTTATTGCTACAATACCTGTTGGTACCGAACCGATATTTGTCGTCTTTACTTCTGATGGCAAGTTAGCCTACGTAAGTAATAGTAGAGGTAAATCCGTTTCTGTCATTGATACTAAGACACATGCAATTATTGCCACCATTGACATGCCTTTTAATGAATTATCTGGTTTTATTTCCTTCACACCTGACGATAAATTAGCCTACGTCGTCGAACTATCCGATGAAGCATAGTTAATAAATAACAGGTATAACTTACATTATGTTTACTAACCATCAACAAATTAGAAATAACTTATAATTACTAAGTGTTATTAAACATGTTATAAATATCCATATAGCGGTGTATTATGTCAGAAAAACCTCCTAACAAAGAAATTTAGAACCTTAACATAGAGGAACTTACAAACACTTCGTCTATTTCTTATGTTTTCATTCTAGTTTTTTCCTTTTTATTGATTTTTTTCCTTTTGAGTGACTAGGTTTATGAAGATTAATCATTAGTGTATTTTTTTGTTTAGGAAGCATAGCTTTTTGTAAGGATCTGTATGGCTTTCATCAACAATTGACTTAGTTCATGTTAGAGAGTAGGTAATTTCATAACCATTAAAATAATAGTTTTATATACAGGATTATCGCGCTTGTATACTCAATGTACATCTTTTTCAAGTGTACTTTTGTTATAATAGACAATATGTTTATTTTTCACATCAACTTTTTTAACAGGAGTGTGTTTTAAAATGAGATTTGATGCATTTACACCAATGATTGGGTTATTTTTTAATTTCCTTTCTTTTATAGTCGGAATGGTTATTTTATATTGGGTGATTAAACTTGCTGTTAAGAACGCCATCAATGAATCAAAAATTAATAAATAGAAAACAAGTAGCGTTTTTTTCACCTTCAGATTTTTTTAGGTGTTTTTATCAAACATTTTTGCTATTAAGTCTGATAAAACTTGTGTGTTTCATCTAGTACATACATAAGTTATTTGCATAACATATTGTAAGGCCATCTACACTCATATATGAACCTCCCTAAGGCAAGCCTCCTTTCTCAGACCGGAATAGGGAGGTTACATATTTTTAAAAGGGATATGACATTAATACAATTGTTTTTTAGCACAGTTTCATATAGAGTAGTAAGTCCTTTTTATTGGACATCATCTCTCTACTCATCTTCCGCGTCCAGAGTAGAGAGTATTTTTTAATTATGATGAGGTTTATAATACTAACTACGTCAATTATGGTTTTTCCACGTATGATATGTTACAAATGTTCGTTAAAAACAAGTTCCCATTGTTTGACTCTGTTTTTAATACATTGTTTGATATCTCTAAAAAACTATGGTTATTAAGTTCGTCTCCGCTGTTTGTAGAAACATTTATTGTATCTGTTGCCATGAAATTATCATTGATCTCCGTGATCATACCTATTGTACAACAATCGCAAATAGTTAGTTCATCGGGAAATTCACATTGGCATATACAAGTACATGTTGGACAAGTTCCAGAAAAAAATATATCTTTTGACAAGGTATCACCCCCTCTAATGACTAAAATATCTTATGCTATACAAAGTATTTATATATGGAGCCTTTATATTTTTTAATTTGACTGTTTTTGTTTGTTGCAATTGTTATCCAATTAGTACCAATAAAAAGTGGTTTTACATGGTTAGCCATTGTTATACAAAAGAAAGTTGCCACGAACATTAATTATGTACATGTTTGACTCTTTAGTACGAAAAGCAACAATTAATGAGAATACAGCCTTTAATTAACTCCATGCTTATTTAGTTTCATAAATTCACACATTAACTTACTTGATTAATCCAATTCTTCATTAAAGCTAAATATTTCAAAGGAATTTATTAACATTTAAAGAATTATATAGTGATGAATGTAAAGAAAGGACTTTATTAAATGTTTAATTCTCTCGAGAAAGTAGCCACCATTTTTCTTAGCCTGTGGGGAATTGTTATCATTATTGGATTCATTTTCAACCTAGGAGTAACAAATTATCCTATATTCGATAACCCCATATTTGGTTTAGTTTCATTATTTTTTCTTGTGGTTTTTATATTTTCAAAAATAAAAAAGTTGTTAGTTAAAAAAGACAAGGAACTAAAAAGCCTATAATTTGATTTTATGGGCTTTTTCATATTCAGTTATACATGCTTGTTATCAAGTAACCTCAATTTACTCTTGTGTTTCATAAAATTTTTTCCTAAAAATATATTTTTGAATTATCCCAATAAACTCCTCATACCTTGTAATAATAACTACTTTGAAGAGGGTGGATTTGGTTTGACTACTACTGTGATAGATGCAAAAAACCATAGTGTGATAGCAACTTTACCTGTTGGAACAGCACCTTTTTCTTTTGTACAGTCTGTTGCCTTTTCCCCTGATGGAAAAGTCGTTTATGTAACTAATAATGACGATCGTACAGTTTCTGTTATTGATGTCAAAGTTCATTCCGTGATAGCTACTCTTTCTGTCGGAAACAACCCCTCTGGTATCTCCTTTTCTCCTGATGGAAAATTTGTTTATGTAACTAATACTGGAGATAACCCTGGTACTGTTTCGGTCATAGAAACCAAAACACATTCCGTTATTACTACCATTTTGGTTGGGGGAAATAGTCCATTTGTTGTATCCTTCTCCCAAAAGGAGAAATTCGCTTATGTGACTAATCCCGAAAGTGGAATAGTTTCTGTCATTGATACCAAAACACATTCTATTATTTCTTCTATATTGATTGATAATGCACCAGTAGATGTAGTTTTCTCAGCTGACGGAAAATTTGCTTATGTCACTAATAATGTTGACCCTGGTACTGTTTCGGTCATTGATGTCAAATCTCACTCACTAATGTCTACTATTTTGGTTGGAAACTTTCCACTTGCTATCGCGTTATCTCCAAAAGAAAAACTTGCTTATACGGTTAATAACGATAACCCTGGTACAGCTTCAGTTATTGATACGAAAACACAGTCTCTAATTACTAGTATTTCAGTTGGAAGTTTTCCACGTGATGTTGCCTTCTCCCCTGATGGTAAACTCGTATATGTCACTAATGAATCTGGCACTGTTTCGGTCATTGATGTGAAGACTCATTCCGTGATAGCCACTATTATAGTTGGTGGGAGTCCTATTGATGTTACGTTCAACAATGAGGGGAAATTGGCGTATGTTACTAATTTTGGCGATAGCACTATTTCGGTCATTGATACCAAAACTCATTCCGTAACTTCCTCTATTTTTGTAAACACTCCTGTAGCTGTTGCATTCTCTCCTGATGGTAAACTTGCTTATGTAGTTGAAGGGAATTAAGTTCATTAACCTTAATTACTCTCAAGTATCCTTAAATAAATATGTTTGTTGTAATGGTCATTTATCAGTTTCATCTTCATACTTTCTGCATTTACTAATAACAACTAATTCTGTATAGGGACTGATTAACTATGACTAACTGTAAATGTAAAGACGATAAATGCCCTGAGTTATTAAAAGTTCAATCCAATCAAGAAATTGACTACGAAGAAGCTATAAATCCAATTGATTTACTCCAATTACCGGTATTGATTAAATCTAAGAACACTGAAGTAAAACTTGATTCAACTGTTGAAATTTTCACAAGTATTATAAATCGTGACCGAGATAATATCGGTTTTGCATCTTTCTCTTACGAATATATCCTTCAACGATCAACAAACGGTGGTAACTTCACAACCCTTGCAACTATGACTCCCGCACAGAGTCTCAATGTAATACCTGCTTCGGGCGCCGGACCAAGTAACTATAGTGGATCTCTAGTTACTAATCTTACATGGGTAGATAAACCAGAAATAGGTTGTTATATATATAGAATTCTTATAGACAAAGGACCAGCACAAACCTTTATAATCCAGGCCCCCGCCGATCTTTCCCGCATGGTTAAAACCCGTTCTCTAAACGCTTCGGTATTTACTCACCAAACATAAATTTTGTTAGTAACCACAATACAAAATAAGTCATATCCTTCACGGCTTCATCCACAAAGTCTTAGCTGTTACTTATATACCTAGTTTGACTACTTAATCTGAGGAAAGAACTTTAAAAATCCTTCTTCCTATTACCGAGATGGGATTTGATTTTTTTATAGTCTGAACAAGCTAATTATCCTACTAAATATACTGCAATTTATAACCTAGTAAATAATTAATCAAAGAAATTTTTTGTTCCACAATATGGCCCAAATCATAAATAACGGCGCATCTCATAAAGAAATGCGCCAGTTCTGTTGAGTTAATTAGTAAACAGAACTTAACTTGTGTTTAGTAGTAATTAATACAATAGTATACTTCTGTATCTCATTAAAAACTATTATGGTTTATTTATTGATTTATTGGGATCTAATAAAGTACATATGGAGTACCTAAATTCTACATTACCCCCTGAGTTATTAAACACCTTGATTTCCTTTATATTTTCAAAAGGAACTGTTATTGACTGATCATTATCTAAAGGTACAGGTATTTCAATTCCAACAGTCAGGACAAAAGTTAGATTTATAGCATCCCCTCCATCTTTCTTCTTAGATACCATTCCTGTTTTGCCCTCACCAAAGATATCCTGGAAGTTAATATATGTTGTGCTCAAATGAAATTTAGATTGTTAAAGGAATTCTATATAGAATTGATCAGAGAGGTGAAATGAATCTAATCGGTCAGTTAGGTAAGTTGTTTATCTGAGGCTGAAATTGCATGTTTAATTTACTGTGCACGGTCAATAATGTGATGATTATTCATTTTTTAATCCTCTTCTTTTTTCCCTAAGTTATAATAATCTGAGGTTTTTTCTTCTACACTTGATCACAAAGTTAATTTAGCAATAAGGCATTCATTGATCTACTATTTATAAATGCTCCAGCCACACCACCCTGCGTCTCAACTACAGATGCCATAAGCACAAGGTCTCCTGCTGCACATGGTACTGAAACTGTAAAATTTGGATTTGTGTTATGTTCTACATTAAATTCAGCAGGCTGTTGTACTCCACTTACAGTGTCCAATAATAAAGGAGAAGCCGGTGTATAGTTTGCTTCAGTTGATTCAACCATAACTTGATAAGCTACTTCATATTTGTATGATAGACTTGACTGCTCTGCTGTATTTTCCAAACCAACTACAAAGAAATTAGACTGAAAAAAACCATCAAGCTTTGTCTGTCTTCCATATAAATGTTTAGGTATTCTTAACCTTAGTAACTCAACTCTAGTTCCGTCTAATGGTAATTCTATGGGCTTGGTCTCTTGTGTAGAGAGAAATTCTGTACAATGATTTTTTGTCATTTTTCCACCCCCTGTCCCGTTCAAAATTTGCAAATTTCCATAGTGTATAAACTGATTCATTGGAAAAGGTTCTCAGAATATGATATTCATAGAAATACGCAATGCTTGGATTAACTTCTTAGATCATAAATGGAAAAATATCAGAAAAGAAACTCACTTAACCTTTAATTATCTAATAAGATAAAAAAAGGTTAATTTAAGCTGAAAATGAAATATGAGTGATAACATTAAAGTAGATTTAAATAACGTATACGACTACGAAGAATTCCCAGACAAGCTGGTAGCAGCTGTAATAATTGCAAATCCACTAGTTTTAATTGCTCTGTAGAAGAATTATTTTTTCATACGTGTGTGTATTAATTATGGGAAGAGTTTCTAACCCTAGATAATAGAGCTATTTTAAATAAACTATGGTTGATGTAAATAGAACATAATCCACTTTTATATATCCCTCTATAAGGAATGGCTTATAATGCGCTATTTTTATTTAGCCACTCTTCATTATTCTATTCAAAAGGCTGTCCTTTCAGGCACTATCTCTGATAAACCGTCATCAAATGAATTTAGGATTCCCCCATAATAGTTTGGGAGTCTAGGGTCTATGCAAGTTCATTATGATAGTCGTTATATTCTCAATTTGAACAGTCAAAAACATATAAATCAAATCCTTTACACTGTATATCTGATATGAATTTATCTAGTATTACTCCATATTAACTTAACTGAGCCATTTTGCAGAAGGTGTCTCCATAATTCCCTCATTAATACATTCTTTAATCTTACATAATTAGATCACAACTCGTATTATTTCCCCTTCTTAAATATAGGAATTTAGAAAGCATCCATATTTCATTGCGGATTTGATAAATTTCGTGTAATCGAAGTTACATCATCATTAAATTCTCTTGTATTCTATAAAAATATTCGTTGGTTTTAAATAGGTTGTAATCACATTATTCCTAAGTTTCATAGTTAGCGAATTAACTAGTTCACTTTTCCATATCTTTGTTATAACAAGTATTGAAAAGAGGTGGTTTTGATTGACAACAACCGTGATTGATGTAAAAACACATAGCGTGATTGCAACGTTGCCTGTAGGTGATACAGATGAATCCTTTCCTGTTGCGTTTTCACCTGATGGGAAACTCGCTTATGTGATAAACATTAGTGGCAATATTTCAGTCATAGATGTAAAAACTCATTCTGTTATTGCTACATTGCAAGTTGGAGGTCTTCCAAATCGTGTCGCTTTCACATCAGATGGGAAGCTTGCCTATGTGACGAATACTGCAATCGCTAATGTATCAGTTATAGATGTAAAAACTCATTCTATTATAGCTACTGTGCAGGTTGGAGGAGTTCCAAACGATGTGAATTTCACTCCAGACGGGAAACTCGCTTATGTGACGAATACTGATATGCCCACTATATCGGTTATAGATGCAAAAGCTCATTCTGTTATAGTTACTGTCCATGTCGGGGTAAATCCACAAAATATCTCTTTCACGCCAAACGGGAAACTCGCTTATGTGACGAATTTTGATGATGCCACAATATCGGTTATAGATGTAAAAACTCATAATGTGATTACTACTGTGCGGGTTGGTAATGGTGCAACGGATGTTGCTTTCACTCCGAACACGGAACTGGCTTATGTGGCGAATGAAGGTGATGCCAATATATCGGTTATAGATGTAAAAGCTCATTCCGTTATTGCTACTGTCCAGGTTGAGAACCAACCAAAATCAGTCACCTTCACACCAGATGGGAAACTCGCTTATATAACGAATTCTGGGGATGCTACTGTATCGGTTATAGATGTAAAAACTCATTCTGTTATTCATACAGTGCAGGTTGGAGAAGATCCAAACGATGTCGCTTTCACGCTAGACGGGAAACTCGCTTATGTGACGAATACTGGTGATGCCACTGTTTCAGTCATAGATGTGAAAACACACTGTGTGATCGCCACAATACAAGTTGGGCTTTTTCCATGTATTGTCGCTTTTACACCTGACGGAAAAATCGCTTATGTAACTGAATAATGAACACAATGACCTTGTGTCTTATAGAATTTTAAAAATCCCCCTCCTGTAACGGAGAGGGGATTTGAAATTTAGTATTTAAGTGTAAGCACGTTAATTAAGCATGTCTAGGTTTAGGAACATTCCTGCAATTTTAAATCTACAAAATGATTAATTTTTATTTATATGACAGTTGTGATGTTAGGTAAATTATATCTCTTTCTGTCATTTATTCAGGTAGTCATTAGAAAATATGTCATTTATTAACATCATCTTACATATGTGATGTTCGTCTACTCATTGACTTTGTAAATAAGGGTTTTACCCCACCTAACTGAAACCACCTAGAGGTTGGGGGTGAAATAAATTCTACAACTAACGTAAACAACAAAATTTAATTAATATGATGTAACTATAATTTATAAGAATTTTTTTTGTTCTAAGAAATGATCAAATATACAATAAAGACTGGGATATTTCCCCTTCATACTTCCATGCTCCTATTTAACAAAGTTTACAAAAAGAGCCTTACGATAAAATCCTTAAAGAAAAATAAATTATCGGAAACTTAATTTTTTCATGTTACGACAATGCCTTCCTTACACTTAAAATATACTTGGACTGATCTAATGGATTAACTCCTCTTCGAGTTCTTGTAGCTAACACTTCTTCGGGACATTCTTGATAACTATGAAAATGAGTCGTAATTGTCCCTTGGCCTTTTGTATAAGACGCTAATTGAACCGCATATTCCATAGAAGTTGCCAAAGGTATTATTCCTTCTATGATCATTCGATCTTCAAGTTGATTTGGTGAATCAAATGTTGCACGCATTAATGATAGATCATGAAGAACCTTTCCTCCAAATTGTTCTGGCACAGATATTCTAAAGTTCAACATAGGTTCTAGTAACTTCGTACCTGTATTACTTAACCCTTGCATGATACCCATAGGTGTCGCGACAGCAAAATCCAGTGGATGTGTGTGGACAACATGATGTTCTCCTTCAATTAAGGTAATTTTTAGATCCACTACATTCCAACCACATAACCCTTGCTCCAAAGCCTCTGGAATTCTTCTGGCAACCTCATTTTGATAGCGTTCTAATAACTCTTCTTTACGCACAACTGAATGATAGGTTACCCCACTTCCTCTTTCGCCTGGCTCTATTTTAAAACGCAATACAGCCCAGCATGGTTTAGGCATCGTATAGCGGATAAGTCCTTCACCTGAATTTTTCGGTGTCTCCTGATAAATAACAGCAGGCTGTCCAAATCCAACTTTCAGCTGATATCGGTTTTCCATAATAGATTTAAGTATCTCGAGCTGAATGTTACCCATCACTTTAATATGTAGCTCTCGATCCTCTTGTTGCCACTGTAGATTTAATAAAGGATCCTCATCAACAAGTTCCTGAAACGCTTTTACAACAGCAGGATAATCCTCCACTTTTTCCCATTCAACTTTTACAGTCAGAAGAGGTACCGCCATACGAGGATGTTCTGGAATCCCTTTTGTATCCCCTAATATATCACCTATCATCACATGATTTAATCCAGTGAGCGCAGCTATATCACCTGCTTGAAGCTCTCGTAAATCTTCACTTTTGTTACCCCTGACTTTACGAATTTGAGTCACTTTCTCCTCAATATTTTGAGTAACATTTGTGATCGTATTCCGATTTTGTATACTTCCTTCAAAAAGCCTAACGTACGCTAGTCTGCCTAATTTCTTATCTCTTTCTATTTTAAATACCACCCCAGCCAAAGGGGCATCCTTTGATCCTTTTGGCTGAGGTAGGTAATCGACCATGGCATCCATAAGTTCCTTTATCCCAATACCTTTATTTGAGGCACCAAACAAAATAGGAAATAAATCACAGCGTGCAGATAACAAATTGATTTTCTCTTTTAAAAGGTCGTTTGTTATTTCTTCTCCTTCTAAAAATTTATGTAAGATCGAATCATCATGTTCTGATACAGCTTCAACAAGCTGCTCATAAAAATCATGTTCATGGTTCATTAGCAAAGAGGTGATACCTGTAAAAGTGTGTTCATACCCTTGCACAAACTGTATAGGTACACAAGAATTAGTTAAGTTACGTTGAATTTCAGCCATAACTCGACGAGGATTTGCTCCAATTCTGTCAAGTTTGTTAACATAAATTAATGTTGGAATGTTAAGCTTCCGAAGTGCATGCCAAACAACTTCTGTTTGAGGTTGAACACCTTCTACTGCGCAAATGATAAGTATTGCTCCATCCATAACTCTTAGGCTACGTTCAACCTCTGACAAAAAATCAACGTGACCTGGAGTATCAACAATATTTATAACCGTATCTTTCCAAGTCAATTCCGTTGCTGCAGCAGTAACTGATATACCTCTTGCTTTTTCAACTTCTAGCCAGTCAGTTTGGGTTGTGCCTGTATCAACACTCCCTAAGGAGCGGATTTGACCACTTTGATATAACATCTGTTCTGTTGTAGTTGTTTTCCCGGCATCAATGTGTGCAAAAATACCGATATTTCTTCTTTTCTGAGAGGTTAACAATTCTAGATCACCTATTTCATCATCTTATTACTTCGCTGTTATCACATGTATCGTTGTTCTTAAAAGAAAATTAATGTATAAAGCGTATATTTTAATAGAAATCGTGGACTCTTTTCTTCATTAAAACGATGAAACTTGCATCAAATCCTATAATATAGAAACAAGAGCAACAAAGTTTACGAAAAGAGCCTTTGACTAATATATCTTCATTTCATATTGTATCAACAGTTAGTAGACAATGTCATTGTGAAACAGCTTCATATCGGTATTTTTTCTCTTCTAAATTTCCTATTAACCTAACCTGTGTATCCCTTGTTCTAAAATGAAACTTTGGGAATATCTATATTTAACTCCATCACAAGCTGTTTTATGATGTGTAATAATTGATAATCATTCCACCTTTTCCCCACACACTGTACGCCTATCGGTAGGTTTTCATCACTTAACTGAAGAGGAATCGTAACTACTGGATTTGCTAAAACATTAAATAAATTCGTATATGCAGTTGTTGCTTGCCAATATTCCATCGGTTTGTCATCAACATACACAGGTGTTTTATATATCGGTTGATACCCTATCATTTTTTCTTTTGTAATATGTTGGAATGCTGGTGTAACACTAACAGGTAAAATAAACATATCATAAGGGTCAAGAAACATATCAAATGATGTAATGAGATCTTCTCTTTGAGTTAACGTTCTCATATAGTTTTTAAAGTTTAGTGGCATCAACTTACTAGATGTCGGGTATTTCCGTTGAATTTTTTTAGTAATTAAATGTTCAAGCATCCTTAGTAAAGCAGGTTGATTTGAATTCAGTTCAGCATCGATGATTTTCCCCCACGTTTCCCAAACTTTAATAGTATTGACTGGAAACTGCTCTATTTTAACAGTTTGTATGCCTAAGGATTCTAGCTTTTTTACATATTGATGGATGGAAGTTTTCACTTGCTTACTGACAGGAACATCTGGTAGTTCATCCATCCAGGCTATCTTAACGTTTGCTAGCTTTACATCAACCTGTTTTTCAGTAACTAAATTGGGTACCTTCACGTCATTACTGTCTGTCCCAGCAATAATACCATAAGATAAAATTAAGTCATCAATAGACCTTGCTATCGGTCCGTAACACGCTAAATGCCTTGAAGAACGATAATTTGGTTGCGTTTTTACATTTTCCATAGGTAAGTGGCCGAAGGCTGACACTGAGTGCTCTGTAGGTTTTAAGCTATACACTCCACAAAAATGTGCAGGTACTCTTAAAGACCCTCCTATATCACTTCCAATATCTAAATAGCTAAAACTAGCTGACACTGCGGCAGCTCCACCACCACTACTTCCCCCAGGGGTACGTTCCAAGTCCCAAGGGTTATTGGTCCTTCCGTAAATATCGTTATCTGTTTGTAAATCCATTAGTAAAGGTGGGACATTTGTTTTACCTATAATAATGGCTCCTGCTTTTTTTAACCGACGTACAACAGTAGCATCAAAATTTGTCTCATAATCTTTGAGTGGAGTAAAGCCACTTGTTGTTTTCATTCTTTTGACTGCATACGATTCTTTTAATGTTATTGGAACACCATGTAAAGGTCCAAGCTTAGTACCTTCTTTCATTAGTTGATCTGCTTTTTTGGCATCATTTATAAGTTGATCCATATTTACATTCACAACTGCATTTACTTTCACATCAAATTGTTGAATTCTTCGAATGATCGCACGTACCACCTGCTCAGAAGTCAACTCCCCATTTGCAATTAATTTAGCAATCTTATTTGCTGATAAAAATAAAAAATCATCTCGTCTCATGTTTCTCTCTCCCTTCATATTAAAGATAAAGGTTACAAGAAACAAAAACTTGATGATTAATGCTAAAGTGACCATATTATGCATAAGTATAAGGCACGTTACTTACTTGTAATTGGAATACATATTTGTATCGCATGCTTTGTACCTTCCTCAAAAGAGCGATATCTCTCAAAATCATATAAGCCATTAGCAACATATTTAGACTTTGGTAACCATACACCATAAATGTATTCATACGATAGTGGTAACGCCTCTGCGGATCCTTGATGATTAAAAATGAGATAAGTACTTTTAGGCAAGGTAATCTCCTTTAATTCTTGATTAGGAAGTTGTGTAATTTCATCTTCCTCCACAGCAGCTATATATTCAAAATCAATTTCTAATCCAAATGACTCAGGATAGTGCAAAACGCCATAAAGATACGTATCTGTTTTATCATATTTATCGATATCCCTACGTAGTTTAGACCAGCTTGCATATATTTCTTCGTGTGATGTATTTGATGCCATATAGCCTTTAACTCGAAGATCTTCCAACGTGACTTCCTCAATGTCTCCTAATAAATTCTTATTTTTATTTGTAAGATATTGTACATCAATTGGATTTTTGTAGATAAATTCTGTTGTTACTCCAAGTTGTCTAAATTGATACGGACTCATTTTATACCTTTTATTGAAAGCCCTAGTGAAAGCTTCATGTGATTCATACCCGAGCTCTAAAGCAATTTGCAAAATATTCATAGAATCGTTCACTAAAAGGGTTGCCGCTTCGGATAATCTTCTATTCATGATATATTGACCTACAGTTTCCCCAACCACTTGATGAAAGAGTCTTTGAAAATGAAATTTTGAGTAACCGCTATAATGGCTAATATCTTCTATCGTTAATTTGTTTGTTAAATTATTTTCTATGTAAATAATAGTTTTTGAAAGGTTTTCTATATATTCCATAAACAATCCTTTCATATAGAATTTTTTTATATGAATTTATCAGCAAATTATGAAAGGTTGGTTTTTATTAATTTTTATATTTCGTAATAAAACACTAAACACGTATCAATTTTACCTTCACACCATCTTTTTTTATTTGAATATAATGGTTACCGATACAATCACCAATTAGCTGTGCCAATTTAGTTTCAATTACAACAAGGTTTACGACAAGAACCTAAAGAAAAAAAGGATAGATGTTTATATTTTATCTATCCTTTCCACTCCTATCTTATACAATTATTTATACATAGTTGCAATTTGACGTTGCAACTCAACATCTTCAATATATTCATCAAAAGTAATTTGTTTATCGACAACTCCGCTCGGTGTCACCTCAATGATGCGATTTGCAATCGATTGAACAAATTGATGATCATGTGACGTGAACAACATGGATCCTTTAAAGGCAATGAGGCCATTATTGACTGCTGTAATAGATTCTAAGTCAAGGTGATTCGTTGGCTCATCAAGAATTAATACATTTGCACTGCTAAGCATCATTTTTGACAACATACAGCGAACCTTTTCTCCTCCAGATAAAACACTAGCCTTTTTCAATACTTCTTCACCAGAGAATAGCATTCTACCTAAAAAACCGCGTAGGAAACTTTCACTTTCATCTTGTGGTGAAAACTGACGTAGCCATTCAACTAAATTAAGATCACTGTTCTCAAAAAAAGCTGAGTTATCCTTAGGGAAATAGGCTTGTGAAGTAGTTACTCCCCATTTAAACGAGCCGCTATCAGGCTCCATTTCACCCATCAGAATTTTAAGTAATGTCGTGTTTGCAACTTCATTACGACCTACTAGTGCAATTTTATCATCTTTGTTCATTGTAAAGCTAACGTTATCTAGTACTTTTTCACCATCAAGTGTCTTTGTCAAACCTTCTACTCGTAGCAGATCGTTGCCTATCTCTCTTTCTGGAGAAAAGCCAACAAACGGATATCTTCTAGATGAAGGTTTAATATCATCAAGTGAAATTTTGTCTAATAGTTTTTTCCTAGAGGTAGCTTGTTTTGATTTAGATGCATTTGCACTAAAACGTGCAATAAAGTTTTGTAATTCTTTAATTTTTTCTTCTTTTTTCTTATTAGCATCCTGAGCCATTTTTAAGACAAGTTGACTAGATTCATACCAAAAATCATAGTTCCCTACATAAATTTGGATTTTCCCAAAGTCTAAATCTGCCATATGTGTACAAACCTTATTTAAAAAGTGACGGTCATGTGAGACAACAATCACGGTATTTTCAAAATTAATTAAGAATTCTTCTAACCATTGGATCGCTTTCATATCAAGGTGGTTAGTAGGCTCATCTAGTAATAGAACATCAGGTTTACCAAAAAGTGCTTGCGCTAGTAAAACCTTTACTTTTTCTCCACCTGCTAAATCACTCATTTTCTTTGCATGAAGGTCTTCACCAATACCTAGGCCATTTAATAATGTTGCTGCTTCTGACTCTGCTTCCCAACCATTTAGTTCAGCAAACTCACCTTCAAGCTCTGCCGCCTTGATACCATCTTCATCTGAAAAATCAGCCTTCATATAGATAGCATCCTTCTCCTGCATCACTTCATACAAACGTTCATGCCCCATAATAACAACTTTTAAAACTTCATGTTCTTCATACTCGAAGTGATTTTGCTTTAACACCGCTAGACGTTCACCTGGTGTCATGTGTACATCACCAGTTTGTGCTTCAATTTCTCCAGATAATATCTTCAAAAAGGTTGATTTACCCGCACCATTTGCTCCAATTAAGCCATAGCAATTACCAGGCGTGAATTTTATATTAACATCCTCAAATAGCTTACGGTCACCGTAACGTAAGCTTACATTTGTAACTGTAATCATTTACGTTCCTCCATTTTATAATACATCCTTACTATTATATCACCGTCAGTTATAAACTACTAGCAGTGATATTAAAAAAGACGATAACGCTAATAAAATATGCGTTATCTACGTATTTCATCAATTAAAGGTATTTTTGATCTTTTCCGCACTTAGTGTCGTTTCCTTCATGATAGTAACAATCTTTTGATTAACTGTAGTTAATGTTTCAATCGTAACACTCATTTCCTATAGACTCTAGCATTTAATCCCATAACACTAATGCTGAAAAAAAGTAATATTTGTAGCTATTTTCATTATTGCAAGCTTCATAACACTATATCCTTAAACGCAAAGAATAAAAACACTTTAGTATTTTTTGAATATATAGATTACTCGATCGTTTATTGTATACGTGTATTTTCACCTTAGGACAGGTAGAACAAATGTAACCTTTCATACAAAATTTTCACAAAAAAATAACCACTTAACCCCGTATATAAGCAAGGTAAGTAGTTATATCTATTAAGGTTGTTTTTCATCTTAACATCCTATTTATTTCACAATGCTTGATTAATGACTTCCGATATAACCAAATGTATTTGAAGGGTAGAATGTCCAGTCGTTACTATTATAAGTAGCTGCACCAGATGTTATATCACTATTCCTTAGCAACGTTTTATCTTTTGCAAAGCTAGCGCCTTGAACACCAATAACATCAATAATAACGCCATTATGCTTTAAGACAATTGAATCATCACCATTAAAAACCATATTTGTTTCAGTCATATCTGCTTCTACTAAAATAGTTTGGTCCGCGTTAGGGTTTGCAATAACAAAAACTTCCCCACTGCTTATTGTACCAGTTAATGAAATACTACTAGAAAGATTGGATAGCTCAATTGTATATTGTGATAGATCAACAGCAACACCTGTTCCATTATAAATTTCTAGTGCTTTATTATAGCTGCTTCCTTCAATATATTCAGAGAAAAACACATTGGATGTAGGGTTTTGATCACCTTCCACATAACCAAATGACCCTTTCGCAAAAGTCGATTGATCCCACCACTTATAACCTGGGTCAGGTAAAGACCATGGCTCAAATTCAGGCTCTGTGGAATTTTGTGGTGTTTCAAAATGTAATAATGATGTTGGTTGATCCAGTTCGAGTCCAGATATATCAGCAAAGCTTGTATAGCTTTCTTGAACCGTTAGCCAATTTACCATATTCACAAGAAGCTTAGCGTCATCAACTTCAAGAAAACCGTCATAGGTTCTTTTAGATGATCCATTTTCCTCACGTGCATATTTAGGTGTTGCATCTTCTACTGGAGATGAATCTCCGATAAACGCAGTTTTTCCTAACCCATACTTCCCAATCGCTGCATAAGGGCCTTCTTCGATTCCTCCACCATTATATACGCCCTGATCTACTGCATAAGACCATTTTTGGTTTGTGCTTGGTAAATATACAATTCCCTTTGCTTTTGTTGGATCTATTATAGCTAAGGTTGACCCAGCATGCATAGCCACGTTGTTTACCCCTTCTGTAATTCCGAAGGATTGGTCTGGTGTTACTATTTGATTAGCGGTAACATCACCTATAGCATTATAACGAAAACGAATCCCAAAATTTTCTGAGAGCCAATCAGAGCTCGTTACATCCGTCATCGCTGTTGAATTACGCTCTTCAGTACTCATCCCTTTTGTTGGATCATTCCACGCACCACGACGATAACCGTTAAAAATTTCAGATGAATCCCAACGGTTTTTATTTCGGTCAGCATTATAATGGTCAGATATGAAAAAAATACTTCCTCCATTTTCAACATACTGTACCATGACCGCTTGCTCAGAACTTTTATAAGGTATATTTGCCTCAGGTATTATAAAAGCATCATATGTAGCTATGTCTTCATAAGTAATTGGGGTAGATTGTCTAAGTTCTTTAACGTAATAGCCGTTATCTGCGAGAGCATTCGCAAAATCTGAAAATCCCCCGTCTATTACCCAATCAGCTGCACCGGCAGTTTGTCCATGAGTATTGTCAAATAAAATCCTCTTCCCATTTACATTACCTCTTGCTTCAATTTCTGGTGCTGGATCCCCTACTCCTTCTGCAAAAATAGCAACTTCTACTTGTAAAAAAGCAACAACGGTCAATAAAGCGATAACACTAATACAAATCCTTTTTCCAACTTTTAAAATCATAAACAAAACAAACCTCCTACCATAATTATTCTCCCTTTTATAGATTATCATATTAATATGAAAATTAAGTTAAAAATCGGAATAATATTAAAAAACTATACATTCTGTAATGAGATTAATAGAATTACTTTTTTCAGACTTACATTGTAAAAACAAAATTTCATGTAAATTCTCTTTTGCTAACAGGAGACTTTTGTCTATTACCTTTTCTTCCTATTTTTAAAATACAATATAAAAAAAGGATTTTAACCGACCTTATCGAATAAAAAGAATGTCATACTTTCACAAAAGCGTTTTTCACAAACTTATGATACAAACTAAAAAATTATTATTGACCTTCCATCGCTTTATTAAAGAAAAGATGCTTTGAGAACTATGCTGTACCTTGTTTAATTCTAAGTTTGTATAGCATTCAATCACATCAAATGTGTATCTATGGAAAGAAATTTTACAAAGGCAAAATATACACACTGTCATATGTGGCATGTATAAGAACCTACCATAACCTCATATAGGATTGTTACCTACATCTAAACTAAGGAGAAAGAATACAATATGAATACATTACAACTAATTAGTGATTATAAAAATAATTCAACGTATAGAGAGAGTTTTATTAAGCTAGCTAAAGATGTTTTCGGCATAGATTTTCAACAATGGTTTGACTTAGGATATTGGGATGATAGCTATATATGTTATTCATTTATTGATCAAAAACAAGTTATTGCCAACACTTCAATAAATAAAATGAGTATCACGCACAAAGGGAAAGAGTTTAACGCGATTCAAGTTGGCACTGTTATGACACACCCTCAATATCGAAACAAAGGCTTAGCTGCGAAACTAATGAAACATATCATTGCAAAATATGAAAACGATTGTGATTTTATTTATTTATTTGCAAATGATTCTGTATTAGATTTCTATCCTAAATTTGGATTCAATAAAGCCTTAGAAAGTAGCTTTACTATACAGCGCGCTGACTTAAGTCTTAAACCCATAAATCCTTTAACGATAAAAAAATTAGATGTGAATAAACAATCACACCTTACAATTATTGAAAGATTAGCTAGCACAAGAGTTCCTGTATCAAACACCTTTGGGGTAAAAGATTGTAAACATCTGCTAATGTTTTATATTATTTTAGCTTTTAAAGATGCGACTTACTATATTGAAGAGGAAGATAGCATTATTATTTTTGACCAAAATGATGGCGTGTTAAATATTTACGACATCATTAGTAATGATAAGATTGATGCTGTGAACATTCTTGGTAATTTGATGTCAGATGAAAAAGCTATTCATTTTCATTTTACTCCGGACTTCCTAAAAGATCTGTTAAAAACTGAACTCAAATCAACCATTGGTAATGATACGTTGTTTATGCGTCCTTTAAACAAGGATTTTCCTAGCCATTTTTTATTTCCACTTACATCTCATGCTTAACCTTGCTATTAATACTTGTAACCGTATTTGTTTAATCTACATGAACGGCACTAATTGAGGAGGAAATAATACCCCTTAAGTTAATTAGGCTTAAATAGAGTTATGGTCTAGAAACAAAGGATTGATCCAACTACATGTTAAATAATAAAAGTGTGTTGCCTAAGTCATATAAATGCTTAGGCAACACATTTTTTTCAACTTAAATGATTTTACAGCTTAATTTGCCGTAGACTAACTACGACCCCGTCCTCATCAGCGTAAACAAAATAGCCAGGCTTCCATTCAATTCCACCAAAGTGTAATCGCTCATTCCTTTTCCCCTTCCCTTCCTTTTTACTTTTCAAAGGATGTGTTCCTATAGCTAAAATGCCGATATTAAGTGTAGCAAGTTCTGCAGAATCACGGACACACCCATTAATAATAATCCCACTTAAATTACGCGACATAGCAATACCACCTAGTCTATCGCCGAGCAAAGCACAACTTCTCGAGCCAGCACCATCTACTACTAAGACCGATCCTTCTGGAACTGTCTCCAATGCTTCTCTAACTAAGACATTGTCCTCAAATACTTCTACCGTTGTGATTGGACCAGAAAATATGTGTTTTTTTCCGAAAGAACGAAATGCTGTTTGACAAATTGATAATTCAGCTCCAAATTCATCACATAAGTCTGCAGTTTTTACCTCCATAATCACATCTCCTTTTTTTACTTTTATTTTTTGCTTATTCGACAATCCGCATATAAAATCCTGTATTAGGACATCATTATTGCCCGCTAGCACTTTTTCTGTCAGTGAAAGTGGGAAATGATAGCTCTCCAATGATATTTAAGTCTGTTTTCACAATGATTGCTCCTTTTCGTTGAAGATATTTACACGTATATAGATGGAGATCGTGCCATCTTCTCTACTTTTACAATTTTTTGACCTCTCATAAAACTCTTCATATTGTCCATTTCTAATTAATAGAAAAGACCCATATTTAAAAAACAATTAAAAACAAACGAAAAAACCGTGGTCCATCATTTGATGAAACACAGTTTTTCTACTGTAACTTAGATACTTGTACTTGCTATTTCATTCATTTTTTCAAACCTCTATATGTTGCTGTTCTCAGCTCATCAATATAAGGCTCAAGCTCTGGCATTCCTTCTTCTCTTGCTTGGCGAATGGCAAGCTCAATATCGTATGGTACTCGAACTAACTGAATCGCAAAGGAGCTTTCTACATCAGAACCGTTGTCCCCTTCTAGGATGACATAAGATGCCTGTGTCATATCTAAAGGATTACCTACACTTCCAACGTTTATAAGCACCTTCTCTTGTATATGGTGGATAAAGGCATAATGAATATCTCCATAACAAACAACGTCTGGCTTACGTCCATTTAATCCACCAGTTTTTTCAGTATTCGTAAACATTTCCTTCCGCTTGTCTAGCGAGTCCCAAGGATAGACTCGGTGATGAACGCTCGTAGATGAAGCATGAAACAGCCGGATTTTTCGACCACTCATCATAAAATCATGCGAAAATGGTAAAGATTTTATATACGAAAGTTGTTCTGAATTTAAACGATGCTGATACCATTGAATATATGTATTATTTGTTTCATTTGGAAGAAAGTCATCCCAATTACCTTGTACAACGATATCACAGGTGTCACGTATGATATCGATGCTTTTCTCTGGATGTGGTCCCTTCCCAACCAAATCACCTAAACAATAAATTTTTTCAATGCCTCGTTGTTTAATATCTAACAATACCGCTTCTAGCGCCGGAATATTCCCATGTATATCTGAAACAAGTGCAATCCTCTCCATCAGCATCCCTCCATAAAGCTCATTATGGTTAAAGCCCAATTCTGTTGGGCGAGTTTAATTGAAATTGTACTATAAACTTCCTATTAGTACCTAACAAAAACAATTCCTAGTTAACTTTGAGATCATTTGTAAAGGCTGTTTACGCATTGATTATTGCTTTTCGTACTATGAAATACACATATCCACTATATTTTCAGCATCTTTTCCTTCTATCCAAATATGAGTATGACATTAATCGCCTTGTGTTATGGTTATTTTCATATAAATAACCATATTACAAAATGAGCCTATGTTAACCTTTACATAAATCATTGACGAACTGAAATTCAATAAGCTACGATAGAATGTACGTGACCTTAAGGAGAGAAAAAAACAGTGAAGAAAAAAATAGATATTATCATTTTGTCTGGATTTCTTGGTAGTGGCAAAACGACACTACTTACAAATTTGCTACAACAAGAAAAACAACTTAACCGTAAAGTTGCTGTAATTATGAATGAATTAGGCAAAATATCAATTGACTCACAAGTAGTCCCTGATAACACACCTTTGAAAGAACTCCTAAATGGCTGTGTTTGCTGTACGATGCAAGGCCAATTAGAAGCACAACTTCAAGAACTATTATTAACCCAAAACATAGATGTTATTTATATAGAAACAACTGGAGTTGCACATCCAATAGAAGTGGTTGATGCGTGTATGTCACCTATTTTTGCAGATAAACTAGCAATACAAGGTATTATTACACTTGTTGATTCAAAAAGATGGTTTGACCGTGATAAGCTTTCTCCACAGATGCAGCAATTATTATACGAACAAATTCGTCACGCTGATACATTACTTTTAAATAAAACTGACCATTTAACAGATGCTGAACAGGCAAATCTAATATTTTCAATTCAAGCCTACAATACTCATGCGACCTGTTTGTTAACTACTTTTGCAAATATCTCATTACAACAAATTCAGGCAGTTCCAAAAAACTATCGTATTTCAAAACAAACCACTCATGTTCAACATGATTTAAAAGTAAAATCATACGTGTACCAGTTCATGCATCCATTGGACATAGATGCTTTTGAAAACTGGCTACGGGAGATGCCCGAAACTATTTTACGGATTAAAGGCTACTTGAAATTTACTCATTCTGAATCGATGTTCTTATTTCAGTATTCGTATGGGATGCCGATTTATATGAAAGAACCAGTACAAATGCCGATGAATCTCGTCTTTATAGGTGAAAATTTGAACACATCATGGCTTGAGAACGAGATGATTAAACTTGAGCAAAAGAATCTATAACATATATGTTTAAAAATTCAATATTTTCAGAAATTAACAATAGTTATTTTCGCATATACCCTTTATAATAAAATTACAAAGCTTTGTTATTACTTCAAAACAACTGGAGGTGTGGCGCTAAAGCGATTAATGTAGACTTCAAATCGTATGTTGCTTGTTTATCTTTGTAAAAAGGAAGTGATTGTATGCGATTATTTAAAACGTTGAAAATACTTCTGTTAGCAAACGTAGCGATTATCGTAGTTTTTATCTTCCTTCCTGCTTTATTAATAAGTGACATTAGTGTCCTAGAATCAATCCTTGAAACATTAAATAACAATGATTAACACTAAGAAATTTTAAAAAGCCTGTACACAGATTTTTTGTGACAGGTTTTTTTATTGTAAATTTGTTATACATAAGAATATTGCTGCTTTGGGGCATGGACGTGTCAGAAAGTTCCTCACTTTTGCACATATGAAATCTTGCGAATTTAAAATTTCACCCAGCTTTACTTAGCGCATATATATAATCTGCTAATATGAAACTTTATTTTCTAACAACTCATATAGCATAATACCCTTCATTCAGGCATTTGTACATTTAAGCTGTTGTCAAGTAAGTTAGTGTTACCGCGGAATAATAGTCAAAGCGCGCTTTCGATAGGAAAATTCGATGAGCGATAATACACAGTTTGAACAAATGATCCATCAATACCGACCGATGATACTAACAATAATGAGAAAACTTCATCTTTACAAAAACTTTGATCACTATTATCAAAGTGCCTTAATTGCTTTATGGCAAGCTTATGAAAGATACGATCGTGAAAAAGGAATTTTTTCAACTTATGCTTATGCAACAATTCAAGGAAAATTATTATCCGAATTGACAAAAGAAAACCGTGTAGAGAGTCATTTCATCTGTATGAGTGATGAAAACCTTCAGTTTCTTGCCGGTTCATACGTGGATAAAGAAACAGAGCTTGAAAGTCTGCTCATGTATTGTGAAGTATTAACAACGAATCAACAAAAATGGCTATTAGGTACTTTTCTTCATGGTAAAAAACTACAACGCATTGCTAGTGAAGAAGGTGTTTCAATTGCTGCAGTTAAATCATGGCGAAGACATGCTTTAGCAAAATTAAGAAAGAATTTCGCTCCACCCTCCAATTAACCTTTCATATATGTTTCAAGTGAGTACCTTTGTTGCTTAGTTACAAAGAGCAGATGTTGTATATACCTTCTGATGATGATCGCATTAACAAACAATTCCTGGTAGTTTACATGAGTAATATCGAAAAATTATTATTGCGGTAAGAACGGCATAACACGATTATTAGAGACACCCGGAATTTAACTACGCTCTTCTGTTAGATAACGATATATGACGTCCCCACCTCTTTGAGCAATTCCATGAAAATGCTTAAAGTCACTGCGACTAACTATTACGTTTCGATAAGTATAGAACTGTTCCTTACTAACTCTAAACTCATTTAATTCTCCATCACGCAGTTTATCTAATATTTCTGTAATATATTGTTGATCCATATGGACATTCCCCCTCTAATCATAACCTGTTGTCAAAATCTTATTGTTGGACATAAATGATGAGATCTATATAATCATTGGTAACAAAACTAAAAAGTATGTAAGCTAGCCTATTACATGGTAGTAATACTTCAAACCAGATATTTTAGTATTTTACATGTAAAGTTATTTAATGTCTATATGAGAGCGAACCTAGTAAAAAATAACCTTACTAAAATAGTCATATTGACTCATTTATAATGGTAATTTAATACAAATATAAGATCAAACGTATGAACTAACGATAATAAATGTCAATTATCCAAAAAATTGCTTTACTGATTATCTATTTTAGGGCAAAATTGGAAGTATAAGTTTTTAAAGGAGAGATAACATGAAAAAAGCAGAAGTGGGGAACATCATCGAGTTCAGAGGTGGGCTACAAGGTATCGTTGAGAAAGTGAATGAAAACTCTGTTATTGTAGACTTAACTTATATGGATAATTTTAATGAACTAGAGCTTGAACACCGTCGAACAGTTATTAACCACAAAAACTATAAAGTTATCGCTGAAACAAACTAGATCTTTATATCATTACTTACATATTCTTCTCCTCTACATACAAGAGCCATTTCACTTGAAGGTTATTGCCTTTATGTGAAATGGTGCCAAAACCTCGGACCCCAATTTTCCTTTTAAGCATTGACAACATGCACATCAATATTGCATCCCTAATAGGTATGCTGTTTGGTATATTTTCTTAATCATTATTGTGTTCTCCTGACTTTCTAGTATTTCAAAAAAGCCCCTTAGTTTTGAAAAGCTCAACTAAATTTTTCAACTTCCCTGTCTCTAAGATTCTCAATCTTCCATCCATTATCATAACGAAACAAAAAACGCTACACTTTAGTAACGTTCAAAAATAATACAACTACGTAGCAGGTAGAAATTTGTTTTATACAATCATTTATAATAAAATCAAAATCATGATTTTTTCTTGAAAGGTCTGTTTGAAGAACATTATTACATTTTACTATTGTGTTTGTGATTTCGAAAGAGTTTACAAATATATTTATTTATCAAAGGGATCTTTGAGAATCAAAGAATCTGTGATGTGTACGTCTTTTTCTAACGCTATATCTGCTTCCCAGCACGTGTTTAAGAAAGCATTCTCATGAAAGATGTTAAGAGTTTGTTCAATAATATTTTCTATTTCTCTTTCAATTTGTTTTTGACGTTCAGACATGCGACTTCACTCCAATTATTAAACTTATATGTAAATTATTTACATTTTCGCATTTTCTTTTTCTTGTTGTAGTTATTCCGAGCCCCTAAAACGAAGGATGGACAGTGCTCATATAGAACACTGTCCATCTTAAACAATATTAAATTTAGTTCCCATCAGGGTCAATTACGCTTGACTTAAAAGTTATTTTAGATTTTTTTTCTAAGTTATTACTGGCTACTTCCTCGCTACCTATACCAGCACTAGCAGTAACTATAATAACAGCAATTGCTGTAAATGTTAATAAGAGTTTCTTCAATTTATTGGTACCTCCTTGTCTAATTGTTTTAATTCAAGCATTGGTAACTGTGCATAATGTAAATCACCAATTGCTTCAAATAATATAATTGATTGTCTTAAATGATCTCTTTTTGAAGACAGATCATTTGCTATTAGACCTTTCATAAAACTAATAAATGGAGCCTCGTAATCTTCGTATGTAGCATGTTTAATCAATCGCTCAGATTCTTTGATTAAACCTTTTTGATAAAAATAATATGCACGGTCAAAATCAGATGTATCACCTGTTGCATTGTCTAAATCAACTTTATGATAACATTTTGCTATAAACAAGTGTGACTCAACAGCTTGACTATCTCTAATCATACCACTTTTTTTAAATAAATATGAAGACTTTTTTAAATTTTCTTCACATTTATCAAAGTCAGAAAAGAACTTGGTTAATGCTGAAGTAAAGTATGCTGATGCTTTAATTCTATCTCCGGCATCACTGCTAATAATAGTTTCTGAAATTCGGTTGACTTCATCATATTTTAATAATTGTATTTTGGCCCTTCCCAAAAGTTCTAAGCTACGCGTTGAATAATTCAGCTTCAAATATTTATTATTAATTGATTGTGCCTTTTTTATTAGCGCCTCACTTTTCACTTCTAACTCACTGAAATTACGTGCTTCTAATAGTACCAAAGTTTCTATCATGGATAACAAAAAGATATTAACAGGGTCACTAGAATTAACTAACTTAGCCTCTAAGATGATGCTCGTCCACTTTTTATTTTGGGTCTTTTTTATCCTTAGCAAATCATATAATGTAGCAGCTTTTTGTAAATTTTGACTTTTCCCTTCACACCGTTTAATTAAGTCAGCCAAAAAGTCAAACAAGCTATTATCATACGCAAAATCCATTAATTTTAGTAGATTAGTTGCACCTATATCATTTTTTCCAAAATCTTGGACAATGGCATCGATATTAGTAGAATTATTAGCATATAGCCTAGCTAACGCTAAAATATTTTCAAGCTTCGGTTCATTTTGAGACCGATTTTTCAAATAGTTTTTCATATTTGCTATCGTTTTATCACTTACTTTTATGGCTGCACCTAGCTCAACATTACTACGTTCATCAAAGATCATTTTATCATAGAGATTTTCCAATGTTATCAATAGAAATTACCTCTTTTCGAAAACATTTGTCAATAAACTATCTTTTGTTACAATATTCAATCATTTTCATAGCTAAAAATGTGAGATTTTGTTTATGATTTAACTAATAATCTCATTTTTTTACATAAAAGTAAATAGGAGCTTATACATAACTACTTCATTTTGATAGTGATTTTATATTAATAGTCTCTTTAAGCATCACAAAAAATTTGATACATGTCTCTACTACATAATGTTTTATTACATATTTTTTTATCTAGTTAAGGCATAATACAACACATAAATCCAGCTTAATAGACCGTGTATACAAGCCCAAATAATTGATTTATGAAGACTCCAAGATATTGCAATTGCTAATGCTGACCCAAATGTAATACCTGTTGATACATAATTTGACTTACCTTTCTCTTTCACAATCTTCATATGCATCACCTTTTCTTATCAATTTTTAAGATATCCAGAAAAAATGTTCTTTTCATTATTTTACCATACATAGATCATTTACTTCTTAATCGTGAAAAATTTTGCATTAAGCAAATTACCTATCACATTATTATTATAAAGTAAGCAATAATATATCTTGAACTAAAAAGTATAGACAAAATTAGTTCGAAAATTGATTTCTACAGCAAGTAAATAATAAAGCCCTTTCTTCTTGAAACTTTATGTGGTACAATTATTTCTGTTATTGTTGTTCCAATATGATTGTTAAAAGGAAATATCTGAAAGATTTTCATCTTTAATATATATTTGGAGTAAGAATAGTAATATAATGTGGAATTATCCACCCAGGAGGAAGCGAAAAATGGCACAAGGTAAAGTAAAATGGTTTAATGCAGAAAAAGGTTTTGGATTTATCGAAGTTGAAGGTGGAGATGATGTATTTGTACACTTCTCAGCTATTCAAGGTGACGGATTCAAAACATTAGAAGAAGGTCAAGAAGTATCATTCGATATCGAAGAAGGTAACCGTGGACCTCAAGCTGCTAACGTACAAAAGTTTTAATAAAAAAAATCGTCTTTTATAGACGATTTTTTTTTATTCTTTAACATTCTGTTTGAGCTTGTACTAACAGAATGCTACAGCCAGGAAGCAAGAAGGTCTTCGCTAATTCCAATATTCTTCATTTTGTTTTTGTTTACGTACTAAAATCCCTCATACTTGTAACTAATTTGTTAAATATTCTGATTATCCAATATAAAAAAAGTATTTTGCTAAACTTCCAAGCATAATGCCTCCTCTTTATCCATTTGTTTGAATCCACCCCTAAAACTCTATCCATTAATCCATGTGAAATGACAATTATTTTCTCCATATCCTTTATACAATTAAGCCATTTCAAATTCTTATGTAGTAAAAGAAAGTAGGTTTTTATTGTCACTGTCTACAGAAAAGACGTCGTTTCTCAAATAAAGTACTTTTAAATATGATTGTGTAAATCTTTCTTTGACAAAATGAGCTGTTCATTGAAGTTCTTACAATAGGTATTGAGAGCTAAATGATTGGATTCGACGTATCTCCAAGTCTCTCTCTTGAAGTTGATATTCTTTATCAATAAATTGCCGAACATGTGGGCTCTTGTTGAAGAACCATGACAATATAGGCTCCATATCATGCGCAGTTGCAATACCACTTTTATCATGTAGGCAGCTCTTAACATATTTCTTTATATTTGTATCAAGAAATTTCACAAAAACCCGGATATAATATATAAAATATACAAATATTAACAAATAAATATTCATTATATTAATACCTACAATATTGTTATCTTGTAATTCAATTACATTGGAGGAAATACTCTTGAAAAGATTCGTGTTTGTAGTTATTTTTATTTTTTTTCTAGGGTTTTATTTAGAATATGGAAAAGGTAAACAGCTTACAACGACCTCTTATATTGAATTTTCTGAACAAGAACATATTCAAAACATTATGATTAACGAGAAAAAACATGGCTTTGAACAAACTGTTACAAAAGAACAGGTTTATTTGAACAGTAAAGATACAATTTATACTTATAAGATACTTACTAGTCCAAATTCTTTTCTTAAAATTACAAAAAGAACTTTGGATAATGGAGATTTTTTTATCTTTACCTCACTCGAAAATAATAGTACAAACCCAATAGATGTGACTGTCACATTTCCCATACCAGAAGTATCACACTATACATTACAGCCATTCGACCAATTTTTGGCAGGACGTAGATACAATGAAGATATAGGTTTTGATCTAACCACTAACCCACTAGGTTTATTAACCACATACAATGGGAGTGAATATTACTCAAATGTTATGATTAGTAAAATATATCATTCAAAAGAATTATCTCAAACCTACGAAGATGAAAGAGAAAGTATCGTCAGAGAACTTATATCTGAGAATCGGGATGTTGATGTGATTGTAAAAAAAGACCAACTACAAATAAAATTAGATATGGAGTCTTTAGGAGAAGACATTGTAGATCATTGGTCTCTTTTTTCTGAAAAAGAATTATTTACTTCTGATCATTCTTTTGACGAATGGATAAAAAAATCAAATTACCATAAATGGAAAACTAATAGCTGGTATACTGCTAAAGGACCATATAAAAAACTAGTAACTACTGTTGAGCCTCTACCAGAGTCTAAGCTGAATTACGGAAGGAATTTGTTGCTCGTAAAGGATTTTTCTGCATTAGAGGAATATAAAGAAACAAAAGAAAGGTACTTTTACGATTTGGTTCTAAATTCAATAGCAAACTTAACAGTTTTTAAAGGAAATAAGGAGTTTTGGGAGACTGAAATTACAAGCACTTGGCTTAAAAGGGAATACGGTATAGAAGCTCCTTATATTGATACACGTCATAATGAAGGGATAGCTCTTTTCCTAGAAGAAACAGGAGATTTACTAGAAATTCCAGAATTAAAAATTGCCTTACTAAATTATGCTGACCTCTTAGTGGACCAAATTGAATCTAGAAAAGTTCTTAAAATTGCATCAGATGCATTTTTAATTAGCGATTATTTTTCATTTTATCAAGATACACTACCTACACACAGTTCACTTAATCATGTGTTAGGGGGGTTAAACCTGTTATTAAAAAGTTATATTGAAACAAAAAATGAAGAATATTTAAAATCTGCATACTATATTCAAAATGCAATAGACATTATTGGAGAGAAATGGTTAACTGACGAAGGTGATACATGGTATCAAATTGGACCCGATATGACTTTTCAAGGTGAAGATTATACTTTACTTACACTTAAGGACCTTTTACACACTTACGAACTTTGGAAGGAAATTGACTCTAAAAAGATAAATACTATAGAAGTTCTTGTGACTTCAAAAGCTTCTTATTTGATTAATAAAGAGATAGGGTTATCACAAGAAATAGTAAAATTATTAATAAACAATGGATTCGATGAAGTTATTAAGAACTATAATAATATCCTTCCATACTAAGTAAAATTTTTTTTAGTAATATAACATTTGCGAAGAGTTGTTGACACTTCCACCTCTATAGAAGCAAGCCGATAGCCTTACAACGGTATTTGGACTTTTGAGCTCATAATCCAAAATGCATGCTATTGAGATGTGAGCTTAAGTTTACGGTATATCATTCTTCTTAAGTCAGTGCACATAGTAATATTACAAAAACCTGGCAAAACTAATGACAATTTTTCATTGAGAACAGCTCTACAAGAGTTACCTTAACCAAAAATTTGAGCCGCAATGCCGAATAATGTATTGTTCCTAGGTGGCAAATTTTCAGAGTTAATGACCATTATTGGTGGTTCACTAACTTTGTTAAAACCACTTTGCTCTAGAAACAACATAAATTGATCATTACTCTTTGGAACATCAATTCTTAATGTCCCTTGATGTCCAAATGCTAGCTTGTCTAGTATTAAAGCAGCTGTTTCATGATCCGGAGCTACTATAGGTCCTAGTATTAAATTTACGGAACCTCTTATAGATATACCATAACCCATAATTTTGCCGTTGTTATCTTTAGCTACTATACATTGCTCCGATTGATTTATTCTATTGTTAAGAAAATTACTTCTTTTATCTCCAAAGGCAGCTTTATCTAAGTCAACAATTCTATTAAAATCAATTTCATTGATAGCTCCAAGGGTAACATTACTTTTAGTTAATAACTTAAGATTATTAGTATAGTTATCACAAAGATACTTATGAACATAATTTACAGTTCTAAAACCCATTTTTTCATATAAGGTTTTCCCATCTTCTGTTGCGATTAGCATAATTGTTTTGTCATTAGAACAAGCATCTATACATTTTTGAGTTACCTCTTTCCCTAGACCTAACCCTCTAAATTCTTTAGAAACAATAACCATACCGATAGAAGCTACATTTTTATCATACGGGATTATAGCTGCGCAAGAGACTACTTTCCCTAAAGCATTTTTGTGGCCAAATATTGTACCAGTTGACAAAACTGTACCTATTTCATACTTATCATAATCCCAGCCAACTGAAGTAGATAATTCGATTAAACTATTGATATCATCAGTATTTAATTCAAAAAGTTCTAATTTTATTTCATCGTATGTAGCCATAAAAGTCACCCTTTAAAATACAATTTAAAATTACTTTAGTTTAATTTCTATACTTAGTTTGTTACAGTTGACTCTAAAGGTTCGTTTTTCATTTCTAATATGTATTCTTTAACACGTTCTCGTCCACCATATTTTGCAAACCAATCTGTAATACGCTTAACATGAGCAACATCACTCGTTACCTTGGATTCAATCTGTAAATAATCTTCATAACTATCATATTCCCAAATAGCGAAAACCTCTACCGTGCCATCATTATTATTCTTCATCCAACGACCTACTAAACGAGAACCGTATTTTAATTGGTTTGGTAGATTAATGTCATTGAAAAGCTTATTGAAATCTTCAACTATCTCCCGTTTAACAATATAAGACTTTCTTCTATAAAACATAAAATCTCTCCTATCACAGACTTATATATATGATCTTCTATACTATCTTCTTATTAGACTAATCAAACACGAAGCATTTATGGTAGGTTAAATGCAGGTTAAATAGACAATGCTAACTATTAAAAATTTATTAATTTATGGTTCTAAATACTTGTAATGCAACTATTAATTCCTCTTACGTATATTGATGCTTACCTTCATATAAAACAATTCTTTTACTAGTTTGACGGTAATCAACTAGATTTAGTTTCTATTTTGTTCAATAATGCTCTCATTTTCTTATTAAAATTACTTAATCATTTATTTACTATAATAACTTTCATAATCAAAAAACAATGATTTTTGCACTTCGAGCTAATTGAAAAAGATCCATCAAGTAATGCTAAACCGTTCAACAAAGAAGAATAATCTTTCTACATCTTTATATGTCTTAGCCATTGAGACGCTATATTCTCAATCCAATCATTTAAGGTTTCACAGCTTTCAATTTCATATAATGTATACTCAGGATAATTACTGAAAGAAATTAAATGTTCAAAATTATGGTCATGAGCATACATTAGAACTTTTCCAGATATTTTATGATACATGGTAATATTTCCATTAGCTTCAAAAGCAAATGAGATGAAGTCACTAGTGTTAACCTTTATTTCGACTCCTTCTTCTTCACAAAGCTCTTGGAATATATCTTCCATACTACCAAACCCTACTTTAATATTCTCATATGTTAAAGCATTATTTAAATTTACTAGCCACGTATCTAAAGGTTCATTCCACCGTTCTGTTATTCCTCCAAAGTTTTGCAGCAATACTGAATGGTTTGGATGAAGTGACTTATTAATATTTTGTCCTTTTAAAGGCTCTAAACAAAGCCATCCAAGCGATTGAGATGACACATTATGCTTCCAACCAAACAATTCATAATTCACATTACCGTATTGTATTACTGTTATTCTAGCTTTGCTAAGTAACTTTGTTAGCTGTGGAAAAGTACCTTCAAATTCTGCTGAACATTGAAATGATTTTTCACCAATTATCTCAATTTTTTCTCTTTCCTTAAAACACCAAGTTATATCTGACAAAAACTCTTCTACGTCTTTGTTCAAAATATTCACCTCTTGCACAATTATTTATGTATGTAAAAAAACTTCATTCCGGACCCTATTTGAAACACTTTTATAGGTAAAAAGCATATAACAAGACGCTCTTTATTCAAGATAGGCAAATTTAGTTGAATATCGATTTAAAATCTCCTTTACAGCACCTTCATTATTAAACTATCCTATTCTTTCACTTACGCTATTTAGTAAATGTTGTTGCTATATGTGATTAAGGAACTTCTAACTCCTCGAAGTTCCCTTTCTTACAAGTTTTATATTTCTATTGTTCCCAATATTGTTTTAATACGTTCTTGCTCTTCATTCTTATCTAAATATTCAAAAAATCCAATTCGGTTTCCCCACGGGTCAGTGAATGTTCCCCATTTAACTGGAATTTCTGGTCTTGACTGTATTTCAAAGCTATCAATTTTAAGCTCTTCTACAAGTCTATCTCTTTCAGCTACAATATTAGTAACTCCTAAACGTAATGGTCCGTTACCCTCAGTAAGAGTTCCTTCTGCGACCTGCAACCAACAACCAGGAATTAGTTCCCATTCTGCAAATCCCTCGTGTGGAGTAAAATCAGGCTTCTTATTTAGCAATGTTTCATACCACTTTTGCCCTTCTTTAATGCTAGAAACTCGAACCTGAGTAGTTATTTCTAGGATCATTTGTAAACCTCCTATATATGTATAATCGAAAATTATTATACCTTAATTTAGCAATTAATACTGTATAAATTTTCAAGTAGCTCCCAACATCTGAACTATTGTATCATTTGATTGTTGGTAGGCAGAAATAATTGTTAAATAATATGACGCAATGTGGTGATTAATTGAAAAGATATATATGGTTATTATTCTATATGGTAATAAGTTTGACATTATTGTCAGGATGCGGAAGTACTAATTCTGATTGGGAACCTACATTATATGAAACTGTCAACAACTTCGATGGTGTAACTATGATTGCACTAGAAGAAACAGTCTCCTCTACTGGCTTGATTGTGGCATTTGAGAATACCTCCGACGAGGAATACACCTATGGTGAATATTTTTTGTTGGAAAAGAATATAAACGGAAGCTGGTATCAAGTCCCTGTTGCCTTTGATGGTAACTATGGATTCAATGATATTGGCTATAGCTTGCCTTCTTCCGATGTTAAGGAATGGACTGTTGATTGGAGTTGGCTGTACGGAAATTTGAATACCGGTAAATACCGTATAGTGAAAGATATACTGGATGCTAGAAAAGCAGGAGATTATGATAAGTACCATTTGACAGCAGAATTTACAGTGGAATAACCATCAAATTAGAATATATATTAGATTGTGAAAGGTTGTCTTAGAGCACAGGTGAGCTTTATGAAATAACAACCAAAGAAAAAGCCTATCATCATGATAAGCTTTTTCTTTTGGCATCTATTTACTTTACAGCTTCCTTTAATTCTTTTCCTGGTTTAAATGCCGGTGCTTTACTTGCAGCGATTTCAATTTCTTCACCAGTTTGTGGATTACGTCCTTTACGCGCTGCTCTTTCACGTACTTCAAACGTTCCAAAACCAAGTAGAGAAACTTTGTTACCATCCTTTAATGAGTCACTAATAGCACTGAATACAGACTCTAGTGCTTTACCGGCGTCTTTTTTACTAAGCTCTGCTTTTTCAGCTATTGAATTAATGAATTCTGTCTTATTCATTTCACTACCACCTTTCTATGTAACAATCTATATTTTACCAAATACAATGTATAAAGGTAAATAGCTACAACTAATCTTTTTATACATTTAGTTAAATCGATATAAATTTAATATACTCTATGTCATGCATGTGTACAAAGCTTCTAGTTCATGGTATTACTGTGTTTAACCCTTTTTCAAACTTTGAGGCACTTTTTTAATGATGATAAGGAACGGTTAGATACCAATGAATAAAATTGCTAGTCAGTTAATTATCTATGGCACAAATTAAGAATTTCACTAAAATAGATATTTTGAGATTTTCGTTTTTTAATGTTAGCAACGATGCCACAATATCAAGTTATTATTACTAAAATAACAAGTTATGCAATAGCAGCCTCATCTAATTACAAAACTCTTTTATTACCTCATTCTTAATTTTTTCTAAAGGATAAAGGTTAGGGTATGTCGAATACATGAGCATGATTCCTTGAAGGGTAGATGAAAAATGTAAAGATTTTATCTTGGCATTCGATACGCCAAGCTTTTCAAAGATCTCAGTTTGTACCTCAAATTGCTTCTCATACTCCTTTTGTAATTTCATAGTATATTTTGAAAGTACTTTATCTCCTTTAGC
This sequence comes from Bacillus sp. SM2101, assembly GCF_018588585.1. Lineage (NCBI taxonomy): Bacteria > Bacillati > Bacillota > Bacilli > Caryophanales > Bacillaceae > Bacillus > Bacillus sp. SM2101. Next base: position 12,396 of record NZ_JAEUFG010000009.1, on the reverse strand, counting down.
TTGAGTAAGTAAATTTATATAAAACCGAAAAATCATCGGCTGTTCACGAACATTTTCCAAAGAACCTTCAATGATAAATAACAATTGTTCCACAGGCGTCTCCTGTAACACTGCAGTCTTCATAACCTTGATAAGTTCACCCACTCGCATTACAACCATAGCATCAATTAGATTCTCTTTCCCCTTATAATAATGATAAAGAAGACCTTTAGAAATATCTGCTTGCTTTGCTATTTCGTCAATTGAAGTAGAATGAAAGCCTTTTGATATAAAAAGCTCCATTGCTGCTTGTAAAATTTTTTCACTTGTAATCCGACGGATTTCTTCATTTGTTTCTCTTGTACGTGGCATCCTTACTTAATCCTTTCTGTAAAAACAACATAATTTCATAAGCTATTTCTTTTGGATGAGTTAAGGTTAACATATGATCAGCACCTTTAATCATAAAAAAATGAACTAACTTCACTTTTTTGAAGTGATCAGCGATTCGAGATTGGTCACTCCATTCTTTATCTCCTTGAATAAAGAGCAAAGGTACCTTTATCTCATGTAATCTATCAATAGCATGTGGAACAGGCCAAATAATTTCAAAGTTCTCCCATTCTGAAAATACTTTGGTCATATAGTGGATAGTCATTTCATAGAGAAAATCCTTTTGCTTACTTGACATCGTTATACTGTAATTAGGACCACTTAGGGACAAATTAGCAAGCTTTTTAATATTTGGGGCAGCTGCGTTTACCTGCTCCATCCATTCAGTAAATTCACGTGAATATTGAAACCCTGTTAATGAAGGAGCAATTAACACGAGTTGTTTAACTCTTGATGGAAAGGTAAGCGTAAAATCGGTTGCAATTTGTCCTCCCATTGAATGACCAACAAGAGTAGCTGTATTTATGCGTAGGTAATCCAGTAATTTCCTTAAATCATCTACAAAATTAGATGGTGAAATTGGTGCGGGTGAATTCCCTGTACCCCGCACGTCGAAAATAACGACCTGATTAGTCTGAGATAAATATGGAACAATATACGTCCATTCACGCATGTCTACACCAGGGCTATGAATCATCACAATGGGATCTCCGACACCATGAACTTCATAATTTAAATCCATCTGTCACCCTCCTTATAAATAAGCCTCAATCAATATACTTAATACGGAGCTTTTCATTCAAAAGACACTGTTGTTATTAACATTATATCTTTGACTGAACATACAGTCAATAAAAAACGATAAGCGATTTTTCGACAAACTAATACTTTATACGTGCTCAGTTTGGACAACAACCGTTTACGAAATGAATTCCTATTACAAGCAATTTTTACTACACATTAATAATTCACATATCATTCAATTTATTACCATTTTTCTCAAGCTATCTCATTTTATAATTACTATATAGACTATTTTTCATTCCATTCATAGTTGTTTTTCAAAAAAAGAATAAACACATATGTAATAATGCTCGTTGCACCTTGTCTTCAATTACGACAGGAGCTTAAATATTCACACGAAAGAGAGGTGAGTAATTTGGAGCAAGTAGACTACAGTATCCCGCAGTTTTTCTCGGATTACTTGTACAGCTATAATAAAACTACGCGTGATTTTGATCTACAGACAGTCGATTCTAGTGAACTGTATAGTACAAAGTTCATTAATAAATATACAAAATTTTCATGCCATGATGAATTTTTTAATAGCTCTCCGTTTGCTAAAAAAAACAAGTGTTAACATCAATAATTTAACTGAAGCATTTATTAAAAAGCTTGATAAATTCACACAAGAAAACACGTCCTTTAACTCATTTGAAGACATGCACGATACTGCCGTAAAATATTGGGAAGAACGAATTTATTTGGGTGACTAATTTAAGGTCACCTTTTTATTATTGCACTTCGACTGAAGTGAGAGAAGTATACTGTTCGATAAAAGGTAATTGAAATCCTACTGTTAGAGGTTAAATATCTAGACCACTCACAATGCTAACTGGAATAAGAAATGCTGTTAAGATAACTAGAAGTATGAAAAACAACACTAAGAATGTATATATGATTCTCTTTCTCAAAAAATATCCTCCACAATAATTATGTTGTTCTATCTAAGGTAGCATGAACTTAGCATTGTTAATTCGCATTTTCTGTCGGTACCCCTATCTTAAACACTACTATGCTATGAGTTAAGAGAACTGGGTTATAAAGCTTTACTAAACACAAAGATTATTGAGATTACTAAGGACTAAAATGGAGTCCTTTTTTGTTGCTGTTTACAAAAGAAAAGGTGTCACGAAAGTTAGTCGTATATTCTCAGCAAGCTCCATACATAGGGCATCTATGGCATAATTGGAATACAATAGCGGATATCTAAGGGTGGTCACCTTCATTCTCCATGAGAGGGGGTGAGGCGTATGGCAGTATTTGAACATTAATGTTTGCTTTAGCATTAGCTGGGCTAATCATTTCGATACTGTCCTTCAACAAAAACAACAAAAAAAGCATAATTAGTAGCTTACTTATTGTACTTTTATTCGTTATACCATTTGCAACATATATAATTTATCAGAATCAATTAAACGGACTTAAATGAGAACAGTCATATAGGAATGAAAGCTCTTGAACAAATTTTAGTATATCAGTGGTCGGCCAATTAGCTATAAAGATTTGATCCTTTGCCAAGTGTTTATCTATACCTTACTGGCTCTTTTATATATGAAAACTTAGTTACATAAATTGAGATTTTATTATTGACTTCTAGGATAAAACACCTAATAATGTTTAAGTTGGAAAATTTACCAAAACTAAAGGGGATGCATAGTTTGGAAAATCAAAACTCATTTTGGAAAATGATTGTTATTTCTATGTTTGTCGGTTTAGTACTGCAAACCAATCCTACTATCGGTCATTCAGCAAATGACGACTTAAAGGCTAAAGGTTCATTCACTGATGTAACACACGATTATTGGGCAGTCGAAGAAATTGCATATCTAACTTTAGAAGGTATAATTAAAGGCTACAATAATGGGGAATTTGGTCCAAAAGATAATGTTACCAGAGGACAGGCTGCAGTAATGGTTACACGTGCCTTGGAAATAAATACAGAAAATATTACAAATCCGAAATTGCCTGACGTAAAAGAGGACCATAGCGCTTATAGAGAAATTGCTGCTGTAATTGACCAAGGTATTTTTGATTTAGTAGACAGTTTTCACCCAAACGAGCCACTTACAAGAGGAGAAATGGCAAAAATTCTAGTTCGAAGCTATGACTTAAAAGGTGACTATGGAGAATACTTTACAGATGTTTCACTAGATAATGAATATTACCCATACATAAACAAATTATTTGCAAATGGAATAACTACTGGATTTCCAAACAAAACATTCAAACCGAATCAACCAATTACAAGAGATCAATTTGCTGTATTTTTTGCTAGAGTATTAGATAGTAAGTTTAAACCATCTTTAATTAATAATAATTTTTTAGAATTAGCGAAGAGTGGGATATTAAACGGATGTAATTATTCGTTAAATGGTTATGTAACGTCAAAAGACATTCTTGGTGACAATGGTAAACCTGAAGAGGAAGGTTATATGTTTGGTCTCAAAAGAAAACTCTTTGGTAATTGTTATTACTATACAGTGGATTATAATGATGATTCAGACGAATTAATTACTGCAATTGATTATTATACAGATGAAAGCAATTTAACAATACAAGATATTAAAAAGTTTCTTGGTGAACCCCATGATGGTGGTTACGATGAACATAATGGTTTAAGTACCATGATATATAGAGATGAAGCATATTTTCTAACCTTTATGATTAGTGATGAAAGTTCAAAGCCATCAGTTATTTTCTTTACATATAAAATGTCTGAAGAAAAAGCACGCTATCACCTCTTGAATGAGCTAGGGTTGTTAAACAACCCTAACGTATTTGTAAGGCATGAGGCTACACATGATGAAAGTTCAGATGAATATTATTTTGAAGTCTGCCAAGATGAGCAACAGACTGAAGAAGAGGCTCAATGTGTACCGATAGGGTTTTATTATGTAGATAAATTTATTGGGGATATACGACAGGAACTTACTATCATTCCATAGTATTAGCAGTGCTTACAATTATAAACTATATCTGTGTGATACAGCATGAAGGTGTAGCTACCCTACACCTTTTTCTCACTTCGTTCAATAATTTCTGCCACATTATTCTTAATCTTTCCAGACTCAATTTTTTTACGAATATGTTTAAGAAGTACTCTCTGTTTCTTATTTTCTACAAACTTATCACCTAATTACGTTACTTCATATTATAAATTCCATTATATATAATTTATTATATTCAATGACTATTCCTTCTGAAACACATCAATGAAAATCCAAAGTTTTCATGTTTTAGGTTACTAAAATGATCCGAAATAAACGTATAAAGTGTTAAACAAGTAGCCTAATTCATAATTTCATACTAATAAATAATCTAGGAAGTCGAAAATAGCTTTGACTCCCTGTAATAGTATGCAGAGCCATACTCTATACTGGCAATAGTAAGATGGTAAGCCTCTCCTAATACAATTTACGCAATGTTTCTAAAATTTCACAGATGACTAGAAATAATATGATCCATTAATAAGTGTATTTTTTCATTAACAGTTAAACTATTCCATACTTTTGGACAAATTTTCATGTTGTCAGCCCCCTTTTATCATGATTTTTACTTTGTGACCAAGCAAATGTACCATTAGTGAGCCTCTTAGTTGTTTTTCAATCAATATATATCCCCATTTTCAAAAATTATGCAAACTAAACCAAACTTTTTTAAGTTTAAGCACCTTAACATTATGGACAACCTAATATTAACCGTTAATTACCTTTTACAGATGATTAGTGAATGACAAAGTAGACAAACAAAGGAGCTCGAAGTATGAAGATTTTAATGATAACCATTGCTGTTGTAGGGATACTTTATTATGCTGGTTTATTAAATGATAAAGGTGAAAAGCTATTTGAGGATTCACGAGAAAAAGTGTTTGAAGTTGCAAAAAACGTTAAGATTGATGATCAACGCATCATTGATATGTCTTTAATAGATATTTATCATTCACTAAGTACAAAATTTAAAGATGGCAACATAGAAAGACATAATGATGGTTCCGTACAAATACAGCTTAACGGAAACGAAGTCATTTATAACAGCACTACAGGAATAGTTGAAATCTTACAAACGGGAGATGAAGAATCTTTACAAGAAATTCTTCATATTTTCGAAAACAATTGAGTTTGCAAAAAGTGAAAAAAGCCTATCGTGTTAGATAGACTTTTTTTATGCTCGAATATTTCTTTAGTTTTTGACAGCGTCTTTTAATTCTTTTCCTGGTTTAAATGCCGGTACTTTACTTGCGGCAATTTCAATTTCTTCACCAGTTTGTGGGTTACGCCCCTTACGCGCTGCTCTTTCACGTACTTCAAATGTTCCAAAGCCGAGAAGAGAAACTTTTTCACCATCTTTTAGTGTTTCACTAATCGAGTTGGTTACTGCTTCTAATACTTTACTTGCGTCCTTTTTGCTAAGTTCTGCTTTTTCAGCTACTGCGTTAATAAATTCTGTTTTATTCATTTTTTTTACCACCTTTCTATGTAACGAACTATATCTTATCAGATTTCCTATCAAAAGGTAAACACTATCCTGCAATAAAAAGAAAATAAAGGCTTTTTTCGTAAATTTTGTTGCTAATGTTACGAAGATAGAACCGCAAGAAGTAATTTCATATGGTAGCCTTCCGTACATATTCTACGACCTCTCGTTATGTACGGTGTAAATGAAACTACAAACCATATGAAAGGATCTAAAAAAAATCAATATGTAACTATACCTCTCCAAAAAACTTCCCACGTATTATTGAGTCTTTTTTCATACTCTTCATAAGAAAAATTTGCTAAGTAAAAGAGCATCCCATCCAACATACAAAGAAAAGAGTTAACAATCTTCTCATCATCAATAAATTGACTGTTGTCTGAATGATTTTTTAGTATAGTATATAGTAATTTCCTTATTTCCTTTTCGCATTCATTATATTTTCGGTTTAGTAGGTCTTTAAACTTATCTGGCGGAACAATACCATACCTTTTAATAAAAAGACCTAAGCTGTTATTATTAAAATATTCATTTAGTTCATGTAACAAAAAATACAGCCGTTCTTTCGTAGGAAATTTTGCTGTAGCTACCTCTTGCTCTTTAATAAAATTGATATACTCTGACATAACATATTCAATTACACTTATAAATAATTCTTCTTTACCAGAAAAATATGCATAAATGGAGGGTGCTTTAATGTGAATACTAGTCGCTATATCTTTTAAAGATGTCTCTTCATAGCCCTTTGCGGAAAACAAAATTAAAGCTTGATTTAATATTTTTAATTTTGTCTCTTCTCCCTTACTCAATTGACCACCCCGCGATTAAGATACTAGTTTTAGCCCTATAATACTTATGATGATACCACTAACCAGTGCCAGTTTTCTGTAATCTTTAGGATCATTAAACGCAAACATACCAATTAATACACTTCCAGCTGCACCTATTCCTGTCCATATACCATAGCCAATACTAATAGGAATTTCTTTTAATGACATTGAAAGGAATATAAAACTTAAACTCATGAAAAGTACAAAGAACAATGAAGGTTTTAGCCTTGTAAACCCTTCAGATAATTTAAGAAAAGTTACTCCTCCTATTTCCATGAATCCAGCGAGTACTAGTAGAATCCAACTCATATTATGCACTTTCTCCTTTTGCTTGTTCTGGTATTAATTTCAACCCAATAATACAGCTAATTAAGGTTATTAATAAAATGATTTTTAGGACACTAACTGCGTCATTTAAAAACAGGATCCCAACGATGGATGTACCAAAGGCACCAATTCCAGTAAACACTGCGTATGCTGTTGAAACAGGTAAATATTTAAGTGATTTTGAGAAAGCCCAAAAGCTAAAAATCATAAGTAAAACCGTCGGTATAACGAAAGGGATATTTGTAAAGCCTTCCGAAAATTTCAAACCAAACGCCCAACCTACCTCTGATATACCACCGAGAATAAGATATAACCATGTCATGATTTATATCCTCCTTATTAACATCTTTAAGCATCTCTAGGATAATTAGTGTTTCCCACCTAACAATACTTATATCAATTCCAAAACGTAAGTCTATAAAAATAAAAATATAATCTAACTAACGTTAGTTAGATTTTAGGACAAATCAATTAAATATGCAACTATTTCGTAGTTTTATTAATATGATTAATGTGTGTATCCTCTCTTACTTATAAATAATAAATTTCAACAGATTTTTCATAAGAAGATTCAAAAAAACATATTTCAACTCCGTTCTACACTATACCCAAAGTAAAGAAACGATTAATAAAATGAAAACTATACAAAGTAAATCATATGCTATGTAACAGATAGCCTTATTGTGGCTATCTTTCGTTAATCGTTCACAACGTGAACGTTGCAGTAACAGGAAAATGGTCAGAAAATCCATCAGAGTTATCTACTGTAGCTGCTGTAACTGATGTCCCAGAAAGAGTAAGAACCCAATCAATCGCTGCTCCACGTTCAGTTGTTGATGGTTTTGGATCACCTTGATTTGCTATATCCCATGTGTCTACTATATTCATTGGATTTGGTGTACCATCTATCGGTATTTGATCTAATAAATATTCCATAATAGCATTATTTCTTGTTGCATTAAAATCTCCTACAACAATAGCATGACGGTTGTTATTTCCTACTTGATGTTGATTAATTAGGGACACTAATTCAATTGCATGATCCTCTTTACTCGAAGTAGGGCTTACACAATAATGATTATTATAAAAATAAAACTCTTCACCCGAATCAACTTCTCTTAGCAATAACCAAGTTATATATCGCGTGTTGCCACATTGAGCCGCTTCAACAAAACCAGAGTCTAAAATAGTAAATCGATTACTCCTTATTAATATAGGATTGCCGTAATTAACTGGAATATTAAATCGTATTAAATCATACATGCCAGATAACCCTGCTTCTAAATCTCTTCTTTGTGTTGACATAGCTTCTTGAAGCCCTACTATATCAGGATTAATGTCTATTATTTTATTAATTATACCATCCCTGCGATTTCTCCAAGTTCTCCTATCAGCTAGTATATTGAAGCTCATTGTTAACATATTTTCCCCCCTCTCCTACATAATTACTATATTATATGTAATAACAGAGAAGATGCTTGTACAGGTAACATGTATTTGATCTTTTTTAAAGGCTGATTTTGTCTTAATAGTTGCTGTTCGTAATAGGTTGTTCACAAATTAATTGGTGCTTTTCGTAATAATAGCAAAACTCGTATGTATCTAACTTTCGGGGCATCTTTTTTTCAATAAAACTATAATCACAGTACATACCAGTTACTCAAATGCAAGTGAAAAAAGCAACAAAGTTTCAGAAAGAGACTTTTCGAATGCACTGACACACTTTTTCTATGCTCTAAATGTAATACCCTATTCATTTTTGCTTAGTTTTATAGGTAACAGCCTATAGTATCGTTCCTTCAACTAAATAATGAATTTAAAGATTATCTATTTAAATACTACTTCTACAATTTTTCTACAAACAAATAAAAATAATCACAATACAAAAAAATGTAACCGTTTCCAAAATAACATACCTACCTAGTTGAAATTAGTATTATTAAAATAAATAATATAAAAAACTAATTTAGGAGGTTTCAAATGAAAAAATTACTAACTTTTTTATTATGCTTACTAATTAGTATCCCTACTCTAACTTCTGCAAGTAGAGCAGAAAGTCAAATGAATGTACAAGCAGCAAACAGCTCTGAATGGAATCTTGTGTGGAGCGACGAATTTAATGGAAATGAGATTGACAGGACAAAATGGACTTATGATTTCGGAAACTATCTTGTTGATGAAAATGGTAATGTAATTACTGACGCACCAGGCTGGGGAAATAATGAAGAGCAATATTATACAGATGCTCCCGGGAATTCATATATTAATAATGGCAATCTAGTTATTGAAGCAAAGCAAGAGCAAATATCTGATGAATATGGTACATATGACTATACATCTGCCAAGCTTAAAACAAAGGGATTATTTGGGCAAAAATATGGAAAATTTGAAGCGAGAATAAAATCCCCAAAAGGTAATGGATTGTGGCCAGCATTTTGGCTTCTTCCAACTGATAATGTTTATGGATCATGGCCTGCTTCTGGTGAAATTGATATAATGGAAGCTTCTGGAGGTAAACCCAATGAAGCTTCAGGTACGATACATTATGGTGGTTTATGGCCAATAAGAGAATACACAGGTAAAGCATATCATTTCCCTGAAGGTGGAGCGATTACAGACTTCCATACTTATTCAGTAGAATGGGAACCTGGAGAAATTCGTTGGTATGTTGACGGAAATTTATATCAAACTTTAAACAACTGGTTTAGCCTTAATCCTGCTGAAGAACTGAATCCATTTCCAGCACCGTTTGACCAAGAATTCTATATCATTCTAAATCTAGCAGTAGGAGGCCAATTTACAGAAAATCCTGATGATCCAACTGCGTTTCCAGGAAAAATGGAAATTGACTATGTGCGCGTATATGAATCAAATGACGAAAATGGTTGCATTCCAACAGTAGATAGGAACTTTGACTTTTCTTGTGGCTTAAGCGATTGGTCACCATATGTGCATCATGATACAGTAGCTCAAATATTAGCAGAAAATGAAGAAGCTAATGTTGTTATTTCTGAACAAGGTAACGAAGAATGGAGCGTTATATTAGAGAAAAGAGGGTTAAATTTACAACAAGACCAGGATTATCTCGTATCCTTCGATGCAAGATCAACAATTGATAGGGATATGGTCGTTTCTATAGAGAACTCACAATATAATAGATACTTGAGTGAAACAATTAATTTATCCAGCAATATGAATAATTACAGCTTTCAAATGACAATGCCACAGTCTGATGCAGTCAGTCTAAAATTATTAATGGGCAAATATGGCGCAGGTGCACATAATATTTTCATAGATAATGTGGTCATCGAACCCATCGGAGAAAACCTTTTAAAAAATGGCGATTTTGCTACAAATGATGATTTTTGGACAGCATGGTGGGGAGATCAATGGACGGGTGTTGCAGAGGGTAATAAATCAGTTGTAAATGGTGAATTAGCAATTGAAATGCAAACAGTTGGTAATGTAGCTTATTCTCCACAAGTGTACCAAAACGGTATTGAATTTAACAACGGTAAATTGTATACGGTTACATTTGATGCTAGAAGTGATACACCAAGAAAGATGAATGTTAATATCGGTAAAGAACTTACAACAGATCCATGGTTTATACCGTATGCCAATACAGAAATTTTTGATTTAACAACCGACATGCAGACATTTACCTACTCTTTCCAAATGACAGAGCAAACATATACTAACGGAAAGATAGTATTTGAACTAGGAAATATCGAGGGGGGAAATGCTGCTACAACAGTTTATATCGATAACGTATCTATCGTACAGCATTAACAACGGTTATGAAATGATTAACAATGTAGAGAAAGGATAACTCGACAGTTATCCTTTCTTTAGCTTAATTTGGCGTTTTCGCATAAAATTGCTGCTTTTTAACTACTAGAAATCACAAATACAATTATTGTTCGTGGTTCTTTTTTTCGACAAAAACTTCAACAAAATATACTTTCTCTAACGGTTCAAATTTTTTGTATTAACTGTTTACCAAAGAAGCTTTCAACTTATCTAGTAAGATATAGCATATTATGTTGAACATAATTAGACAATCGCTTCTCCCTTTGCATATATTATTATGGCGTCTTTCGAGATTTTTATCTTGGCTATCATTTGTACTTTAAGTTAGCTTAAAACAAAAGAGCATTCATCGATCTAGTATTTACAAAAGCGCCTTCTACACCCCCTTGTGTTTCAACAACAGAAGCCATAAGCACAAGATCTCCTGCTAGGCAAGGTATTGAAATTGTAAAGTTTGGGTTTGTGTTATGCTCTACATCAAACTGTGCTGGCTGCTGTACTCCACTTACTGTGTCTAATAATAACGGAGAAGCCATTGTTAAATTAGCTTCTGCTGATTCAACCATTACTTGATAAGCTAACTCATATTTATATGGAAAACTAGAAAGTTCAACATCATTCTCAAAACCCGCTACAGCAAAATTCGACTGAAGAAATCCATCAAGCTTCACCTGTCTTCCATATAAATGTTTTGGAATTCTTAACCTTAGCAGCTCTACTCTAGTTCCATCTAATGGTAGTATAGCAGGCTTATCTTCTTGTGTAGAAAGAAATGCGATATCATGGTTTTTAGTCAATTATTCTCCCCCCTATCTATCCTAGAATGTCATAAGTTCTGTGAGAATCTGAGTCCTATTCATTAGACTACAGAATATATTATTCAACTTAAAGCAGCAGTGCTTGGATAAATTTCTTATGCAAGACAGAAATGCTATAAAAAACCAAAAAACCTTCATACTGTTTCAGAGCATTACTAAATGAATTTTAGATTTATACCGTACAATACTACTTAGATTCTTAATTAATTTGTATGATAGTTTCATTATAGAGAGTAAAAAAGTATTTAGCCTTCTATAAAAGAGACTTGGTTTTTGTGTAACAATCATGTATATAAGTAGTTTAGGAATAATACCTTACTCTCCATCATTTTCCCATTCTCTTTATGAGCCACTAAAGGACGTTTTCTCCACTCATCGAATTCAAACACCTTATTTGGCAATCCAGCTTGACTTAGATATACATACTCTTCTATTAAGCGTATTTAACTTTTTTATCTGAGGTACACTGTTTTACTAATTTCATAATTGATTATGTCCCTATTAACAAGAATTTCATCTACATAACGATATTGTATCTATTGTAATTCTTCTTCCCTTCTCACTTACGTCGCAAAACTATAAATGAAAAAGAAATAAAACGTTACAAATAGTAACGTTTTATCTACAAAATTAATGCTATATAAGTGCATTAGGGGGAAATCGATTTCTATAATTATTGTATCAAATTTCGCAAAAGTATGATTTTGATCTGAGGAGGGATTTATTGATATTTGATTATATATCCTTTTAAAATGCTACGAATTTTACCATTTTATATAAATATATTTATTTTTATAAAAACCATTGTATTTAACACGTTACCTAGAACATCCATAAACTGGGTATTGATTTCAATACACATTTTATTCGTTAATTACCGCTTTCCAAGTAGGAAATTTAATATGATATGCTCCCCTTAAGGTAGACAGATTAAAAAATAAAATCTGATTACCTTAAGGGGGCTTTTTTATGTCCAATAA